>CANROQ010000055.1 GCA_947632295.1 uncultured Bacilli bacterium | reverse complement strand
TCTTCGATAGCCCGCAATTGATCTTTTGTTTCTTCAAAAGGAAATAAGGCTTCAAATTCAACCTGTTCTTTGCTATCAGGTAAATATGCAAATCCTTTAACACTTTTTCTTTCGGCATATAATTTTAATAAATCTTGTGTAATATCTTCAATTTTTTTCTTTAATCTTGCCTTTGTTTTGGACCATTCACTACCACCTAATTTATTTAATTTTGGAATAACTCCATCATTAGAAGAATATTTCGTAATTAAATCAATTTTTTCAACTGGTATATATAATTTATCACCACCAAGATATTCTAAAACTAAATAATCTTTTAAAAGTCCATTTTTATTTAAAGATTTTAAACCTTTATATTGCGCAATACCATAATTAACATGAACTACATAATCATCAATTTCTAATTTAGTAATATCTTTAATCCGTGTTCCATATTTAAAATTTGATTTATAAATAACATTATTGTTTTTTCTATTAAAAAATTCATTTTCACTAATAACAATATAATTATTATATTCAAAACCTTGATTAATATTTTTTACAACTAAATTTATTTTATTTAAAACAATATTATCTAAATTAGTAAAAACAATATCATCATTTTGTAATTCATCAATTACTTTATTAATAGCGTATTTATCTTTTAAACAAATAATTACTGTTTTTTTATTTTTTAAATATACATTTAATTTTTCATTAATTTTATTAGGAGTCATTTTAAAATTTTCAATATTTCCCGAAATATATTTTTTTGACTTTAAATTTGCAAATGGAATATCATCAAAACTAGATAAATATATACTATCATTATTTTCTAATTCATCCATTTTAAACATATACTTAGTATCTTGACTAATATTTTGTTCTTCATTATAGGAAAAAATATCATCTAATAAATTTTTATAACCAATTTTTATATCATTATAATTAATATAAAAAATTTTAAATTTATCAAAATATGAACATATATTTGAAACAGTTGTATATTTTATCAAATTTTTTTGTTTTCGTTCATTATCTTCGATAGATAAATCGACAATAAATTCTGTATTAGGTAAAATTTCAATATTTTCGATATTCTCACGTGTTAATTGCGAATCGACATCAAAAATTTTTATACTATCAATTGTATCGCCCCAAAATTCAATACGA
Source organism: uncultured Bacilli bacterium (assembly GCA_947632295.1). Classification (GTDB taxonomy): domain Bacteria; phylum Bacillota_I; class Bacilli_A; order RF39; family UBA660; genus CAJLIR01. The sequence goes on along the minus strand of CANROQ010000055.1, from coordinate 5,668 downwards.
ATAGGATTTTGACTACCAAGAGGAAAGATATCTAAAACAAAACCACGAGGTGCATATTCACCTGTTTTATTAACAAATGTTTCACTTTTATAACCTATATTATATAAATCTTGTTCTAATTTTTTTATATCATAATCTTCACCAACACAAATTTTAATAATACTTTTTTTATAATTTTGTTTTGTAGGCAAAAATCTTAAAAATCCCATTAAATTAGTAACAATTATTTTTTTCTTATTTTCAAGTGTAGCATTAATTGTCTCTAACCTTGTAATTTCTAATTCTGGCGATATAGCAATAGCCTCACTCGTTAAAAAATCATCCATTGGAAAAAATAAAACATCTTTTGTATAATTTGACAAAGATTTAAAGATAGTATTAGACTCATACAATGTATTAGTTACAATTACTAATGAATCATTATTTTTAATAAAATAATCATATATATAAATAGATTTTAATTCATCAGTTAAACCTAATATTGCCTGAATATTTTTTTCACTATCAAACAAATTTTCAAAAAAATTCATTTTTTTCATCTCCTTATACGCCAAAAAGATACCAATGGGTATCAATTAATTATTATTATATTTTGTCATTAATAAATCAAAATTAATCATTAAAAAATCTTTAATAATATTTTCTGTTTTTTCAACAATTTGTTTTAAAATTTCATTTTCTTCTTTTGTAAATTTTCCTAAAACATAATCTTTAGTATCTCTATTTTTATCATTAGATATTCCTATTTTTAATCGTTTATATTTATTAGTACCTAAATTTAATTCAATATTTCTTAAGCCATTATGACCACCACAAGAACCACTTGATTTTAATTTGTATTTTCCTAAAGTGATATCCAAATCATCATTAATTATAAAAATATGATTAATATCAATTTTAAAATAATTAACAAAATCTCTTACTACTTCACCAGATAAATTCATATATTTTTGTGGTTTTAAAAATATTATCTTTTCGTTATTAATAGTTGTTTGGACATATAATCCATTAAATTTATTATTATTGCAAAGTAAATTATTTTTTGAACAAAAATTATCAATTACCATAAAACCGACATTATGTCTAGTATTTTCGTATTCTACCCCAGGATTTCCTAATCCCACAATTAATTTCATATCATCACCTTTTATTTTTCTAAACCATGATAAGCATTATAGACATCACGCTTATTTAAATTTCTCTCTTTTGCTACTATCTTCATTGCCTCTTTAATGTCTTTACCTTCTTTAAGATAAAGATTAACGTGTTCAATGATTGTCAAATTGTCATAGTTTTTCTCTTGATTATTCCCACTTACAACTATAACAAATTCCCCTTTAATGTCAATTAATTGACTACTTATGTCATCTAACATTCCACGATATATTTCTTCGAATTTTTTACTTATTTCCCGGGCAATAGAAATTTGTCTATTTCCCAAAATATTTTTCATATCTTCTAAAGTATCGATAATTCGGTGAGGTGCTTCATAAAAAATTAAAGTAGCCTTTTCTTTTGCAAGACTTTCTAATTCTTGTTTTCTTTTATTACTTTTACTATTCAAAAAGCCATAAAATAAAAAGGGCATTGGACTAATACCTGAAGTAATTAAAGCCGAAATCAAGGCTGTTGGACCAGGTAAGCCAACTACGTTAAAATTATTTTCAATCGCACATTTTGCCAGTTCATAACCTGGATCACTAATAATTGGCGTTCCTCTATCACTCACTAAACCAACATTATAACCATTTTTTAAATATTCTAATAATTTATCTTTATTCGTCTCTTCATTATAATTAAAACTAGAAATAAGTTTTTTCTTAATATTTAATGATTTTAATAATAAAGATGTTACTCGCGTATCTTCAGCAAAAATAACTTCAACCTCATTCATTATACGAATAGCCCTTAGTGTTATATCTTCCATATTACCAATCGGAGTTGGAATTAAATATAAAGTTGGCGTATTATTATAACTTTTTTGTGACATGATATCACCTCATTCAAAATATTTTTTTACATCATCAGTATAACTACCATCATTATTATGAACAAACAATGGTGGCAAAATTTTAACACCTGATTTGCCATTTTTAGTTCCTTCAACAAGCAATATATTAGCGTCTTTATCTTTTTTAGGATAAACAAATTGTATTTTTTTTGGTTCAATATTATATTTTTTCATAGTATCTATAATTTCAATTAATCTCTCTGGTCTATGAACTATTGCTACAGTCCCATTATTTTTTAATATTTTTTTGGAAATTTTAAAAATATCATCTAAATTTAAAGTAATTTCATGACGTGCCAAAGTTTTATAATCATTTTTATTTAAATGTGATGATTCTATTACTTTAAAAAATGGTGGATTACACACTACAACATCAAAACTTTCAGTTTCAATTTTTTTATATAATTCTCTAATATCATCATTTAATAATTTGATTTTATTCTCTAAATTATTAAGTTTTAAATTTTTCAAGGCTAACTCATAAACATCTTCTTGAATTTCTACTGCTGTTATATAAGCCGATGTCTTCGTTGAAAGAATTAACGATACAGGTAAATTACCACAACCTATATCTAAAATATTATTAATTTTTTTATTTAAGGTAACAAAATTAGGCAATAATACTGAATCAAGCGAAAAATTAAACATTTCGGTATCCTGATAAACTTTTAAATTACTATAGCCTAATAAATAATTATTCTTTTGCATAACAATCACTTTTATCTATTTCGATAATACCAATATCTTTAACATCTACTTTATACGTTTTTTTCAAAATATCTAAACTTACAACTGTTCCTTTTCCTTTTTCGGTTTCAACTATATCACCAATTTTTGGCAAACATTTACGGCAATCTTTGTAGCATTCATCTTCATATTTTAAACAACATAATAATCTTCCACAAACACCATTTATTTTGTTAGGATTAAGCGCAATATTTTGATTTTTAGCCATATTAATAGATACTGATTCTAAATCTTTTAAAAATCTAGCACAACATAATTTACAACCACAAACACCTATGCCACCTACTTCTTTAGCCTTATCACGAACACCAACTTGTCGCAATTCTATTCTTGTTTTATAAATACTAGCTAATTGTTTAACAACATTTCGAAAATCGATACGATTATCAGAAATAAATTTAAATATTAGCTGACTACGATCAAATGTAAATTCGCAATCGATTACCTGCATTGGTAAATTTTCTTTTTCAACTATACTTTTACATTTTGCTAAAGCATCTTTGGCATCTTTTAAATTTTTTAAATGATCATGGAAATCTTTTTTAGATGCAATTCTAATAATTTGTTTTAAAGAAGAATTAATTTTATTTTCTTCTAATTCAATTATATTAGTCACCACTTTACCAAATTGTAATCCTCTTTCTGTTTGAACAATTACAGTAATATTTTTCTTTAAATTTATATTTCCAGGTAAAAAATAATATACTTTACCATTTTCTTTAAAACTAACTCCAACTACTTTAATCATATATTCACCTTCATCCTAAATCAATTATTAAATTATCTAATAATAAATTTAAATTAATATTATTTTTTATTTTTTGTTTGGCTTTTAATATTTTTGATATTTTTTCACAAATACTATATTCTGTATTTTTATCAGCTATTTTTAATAAATTTTCTAAATTATTTTGAAAACATAATAAGGCATGTCCAATTTTTAAATTTAAAATATCACGATAATATAAAATCATTATATCATAAGCCAACATATTTTGTTCTTTATCTTTAAAATAATTAAACCACAATTTTTGAGTATATAATAATGTATCTAAATGATTATTTTCATAATATTCGACAAATTTTTTTACATTATTAATATTTTCAATGTTTTCACTGTTATTAACAAATTCCTCACGTTTTATTTTATCACTAAAAATATAATTAGCAACTGTTTCTAATTCCGATTCACAAATTACATTATTTTTGTTTAATGTTACAATTTGGCATCTTGAAACAATTGTATCTAGTAATTGATAAATATTATCGGTTACTAAAATAGCAATTACATTTGAAACTGGTTCTTCTAAAAATTTTAATAAAGAGTTTGAGGTTGCTGTATTCATTTTTTCGGCTTGATTAATTATGTATATTTTTTTAGTACCTAAAATGGCTTTTTTACTAAATTCTTCTTGTAATTCATCTAATTGTTCTTTTTTGATCCACATTCCATCAGGATTAATTATTTTTAGTTCTGGATAACATCTATCATTTAACATTGTACAAATATTACAATTACTATTTTCACAAGACGCAAAAAAGTTGTTTGGACATAACAATGATTTTATAAAAGAAAATATTAATTCTTCACTTTTATTATAACCATTTGTCTCAAACAAGTAAGCATGAACTAGTCTATTTTTTTTTATAGCGTTTTTTAAAATCGTAACTGCTATAGGTTGTTCTTTTAAATAATCATCAAGCATACTCCACATCCTTAAAAAACAAAAACTAAAATAAAAATAATTGAAAATAACGCTGGAACACCTAAAATGCTAATGGCTAAAACAGTATAGATATTAATAGGAACTATTATACCTAAAGATTGACTAATTAAATTATAACCATACAATAAAAATATACTTACGATAATTCTTTTTATAAATTTAAATATTTTTTTTAGCATTGTCCACCTCAAATTATCTTATGAAATAGACAATACTTTATTACTATTCGTTTATATATTTTCGATTTTCTAAGGCCATTTCTAAAGTTAGACCATCAATATATTCCATATCGGCTCCAAGTGGAACTCCATGGGCAATTTTAGAAATTTTAATATTTTTATTTTCTAATTTTTTTGATATATATAAAGAGGTTGTCTCACTTTCAACACTAGGTGTTAATGCAAATATTATTTCTAAAACTTCGCCATTATCGACTCTATCAAATAAAGATTTAATATTAATATCATCAGGATTTTTTCCATCCAATGGTGAAATTAATCCATCTAGAACATGATAAACACCATGATAACAATTTGTTTTTTCGATTGCTATTATATTTTTTATATTTTCGACAACGCAAATTGTTTTTTTATCACGTGTTTTATCAGAACATATATTACATAATTCATCTTCGGCTAAATTGTTACATATTTTACAACGACGAATTTTTGTTTTGGCATCCTTAAGTGATTGTTCAAAAACTTTTATTACATCATCATCTAAATTTAATATTGATAAAGCAAGTCTTTCAGCAGTTTTTTCACCTATTCCAGATAATTTTTTTAAACATTCAATTAAATTTTTTACTGTCGTAGGATACATATTAGAATAAACCTGGCATTCCTTGAGTATATTTACCCATTTTCTTTTCAGTTTCCATGTCTACTTTTTTCATTGCTTCATTAACAGCGACAATAATCATGTCTTGTAACATTTCAATATCGTCTTTTTCTATATTTTCACTATCTATTTTAATATTTGTTAATTCTTTTTTTCCATTAACTTCTACTGTTACAAAAGATGATTTTCCTTCAAAAGTCATTTTATCAATTTCATCTTTTGTTGCTAACATATCTTTTTGCATTTTTTGTGCTTGTTTCATCATTGCTTGTATATTCATATTATTCCTTCTTTCTAATTATATTCTACTATATTTTTAAACATAGAATCAATACTTGTTTCA
>CANROQ010000054.1 GCA_947632295.1 uncultured Bacilli bacterium | reverse complement strand
GTAAAATGTGAGCCTTTTGAAGAATTACAAATTGAATGTCCTGAAGATAGTGTTGGAAATGTTATCGAAAAATTAGGTGTTCGTGGTGCCATTATGGAAAATATGACTAATTATAATGGTTTAGTAAGACTTCTTTATACAATTCCATCTCGTGGTTTAATTGGTTTTACAACTGATTTCATGACTATGACTAAAGGATATGGAATTATAAATCATACATTTAAAGAATATCGCCCATTTGAAACAGTCGATATTGGTGAGCGTAGTTTAGGTGTTTTGGTTTCGATGGAAAACGGAAAATCAACAGCCTATGCATTAGGTCAACTTGAAGATAGAGGAATTATGTTTATTGAGCCTGGTGAAGATATTTACGAAGGTATGATTGTTGGTGAACATACTCGTGATAATGATTTAGCAGTAAATGTTGTTAAAGGTAAAAATTTAACCAATACAAGAAGTGCTGGTAAAGATCATACAGTTGTTTTAAAACGTCCTCGTTTAATTACTTTAGAGTATGCTTTAGATTATATTAATTCTGATGAATTAGTAGAGGTTACACCACATCATATTAGATTAAGAAAGAAAATTTTAAATACTAATGAAAGAAAAAAATTTGATAGTAGAAAAGTGGCTTAAATGTTTACTTTTCTTTTTTTTAGGTTTATAATAAGCAATAATAATTTTTATGTATGTGAGGTTTTCTATGAATCAAAAATCGTTAATTGAATATTTAAGAAGTTTAATAGATAGTTTATATAATAGTTGTTTATCTTTAGGATATAATTTGGATGAAATTACACCATTTATTTATCAATATATATTAGATGATAATAGTGATTTTAGTGAATTTGATAAAGATTATTTTAATTGTGATGAATATAAAACTTTGGATAGAAAAGATTGTTTAAAAAAATTTATGTATTCTACATATTTTATGATGAAATTTTATTATAATGAAGAAGATGAATTATATGATAATTTATTGTTAGATGACAGTGATAATAAACAACTTAATAATACTTTGGATGAATTATTTTTAACGGAAGAATATGGTATTGAAATAGTTGAAAGTTTTTTGCATTATTTAGAAATAACGGAAGTTAAAAGAAAAGAAATGGCTATTAAATTAATTAAAAATAAAGATTTTATCGATTTATTTGGTGACAATCCTTATATAGTTTCATTATTAGAAGATGATATTAATTTGGAAATACCAGAAGAAGCAAAATTAACGAATGCGATTGATCATTTGTATGATGGTATTTCTTATAATTTTTCGTTTGATGACGAAGAAACGTGTTCTAATTTTCAAAAAATTAAGAAAACATTAATGTTACATTCATTGACTAAAGATATACAACTTAATAAAAAGGATTATACATTAAAACATTTATTTAGTTTAATGTTAAAAAGTTTATATATAAATATTTATTTTATGAAAAAGACACAATATTTAGAAATTTCTGACAATGATATTAAATTATTTGATATAATCGATAAGAATATGATGTCATTTGATGAATTGTTTCTTAAATTTATTAATGATGATAAATTTTCTTCATATTTAATCGCTAATTTTTATTTTAATAATATTGATAAAGATACTAATGATTATATTGAAGAAAATGAAATATTGAAAAAAAATAAGTTAGATGAAAAAATTAAAAATTATAGTATTTAAGGTGATAGTATGAATGATAAATTAATCGAAACAGTTATTGCTCAAGAAAAATTAAATAAAATTTGTGTAAATGCTTTTGACATTAGCCATCCTGTTTGGAATATTGTTTCTAATATAAAGGAAGATAAAAAATTTAGAAATACTATGATAGAGATAATTTATGCGAATTATTTAATAAATAATTATAATGGTGAAGATAAAAATAAATTGGGAATTTGTAATTTTATTATGAATTTTGCTAGTAATAAAGATATGTTATATGGAAATTTTATTGATAATACAGGAATGGCTAATGAATTAGTTAGTAATTATTATCGAGGTTATTCAAATTTAAATTGTAAAACAATAAATGATATAACTGATGCAAATATTAAAAAAATTGTAAATAATATAAATCCTTTTATCGATAATTATAGTTTTAATTATTTAAATAGCTTAGTTAGATTTGAAATAATTCAAATGCTCAATATTGATGTTTTGGGTAATAAAATAGAACATATTAACATTAATGATATTATACCAATAAGTGAAAAGTTGATAAAACGTGTATTGCTTGCGGATTCTTATGCTTATATGTGTTATAATAATGAAAGTGGTGTATTTAATAATTATATTAATTTGATAGAAAATAATTGTATAGATGTAAATGCTTTATGGGAAAAATTATCTAGTAAAAAATTTTTAGATAGTTTACTTATATATTTTATTAATTTGCAATTATTCGATGATAGTTATGCGAATATTTACAATAATATTGAAAACATACATACAAATTTTTTATCTACATTGAAAAAAATAAATCCATATTATTTATTAGATGAAATACAGGATTATAATATAAAAAAGTATAGAAAGTAGAGTTTTTATGCGAGGAGATAACATCAATTTAAGTTTTGGTGTCAATGAAATTTTTAAAGATGCTAATTTTTTAATAAATGATAATGATAAAGTAGGTATAGTTGGTTTTAATGGGGCTGGCAAATCTACTCTTTTTCATGTTATTTTAGGTGATGTTAAATTGGATAGTGGCAAAATTTTTATACCTAAAAATAAATCTATTGGGTATTTACCTCAAGAGGTTGATTTTAAACAAAATATGAGTGTTTTAGATTATTTGCAAGAAGCACGTCCTATTAAAAAACTAGAAGATGATATTGTAAAATTATATGAAAAAGTTGCAATTTCACTAGAAAAAGAACAAGATAAATTATTAAAAGAAATTGCTAAAAAACAAGATTTATTAGAATATTATGATTGTTATAATGCAGATAATATTTTATTTGAAATAATTAGCAATATGAAGATAGATTATGAACTTTTAGATTTAAAAATGTCTGATTTATCAGGTGGTCAAAAATCAAAAATTGCTTTTGCACATTTATTATATTCTAAAGCCAATATTTTATTATTAGATGAGCCAACTAATCATTTAGATGTCGATACTAGAGATTATATTACTAATTATTTAAAAAATTATAAAGGTACAATTTTGGTTATTTCGCATGATATTGATTTTTTAAATGAAATTGTAAGTAAAATAATGTATATTGATAAAGTTAATAAAAAAATCGATATGTATAATGGTAATTATGATGATTATTTAAAAAAGTCAGAATTATTAAAAGAAAATAAAGAACGTTTAATAGATAAGCAAGAACGTGAACAAGAAAAATTACGTAATATTGTTTTACAGTATAGTAATTCGTCTGGTAAAAGAAAAAGGATGGCTCAAAGTCGTGAAAAACTATTGAATAAAAAAATGCAAGAAAATATTGTTAGAGATAGGGAATATAAATCATTACATATAAAGATAAAACCTGCAAGAGATGGTTCTAAAATTCCTCTAAAAGTTAATAATATTAATTTTGGTTATGATAAATTATTAATAAAAAACTTATCATTTGTCATTAATAATCGTGAACGTTTTTTAATAGTTGGTGAAAATGGTGTAGGTAAAACAACTTTGTTAAAATTATTGGTAAATATTTTAAATGTTCAAAGTGGTAGTATTAGTTATGGAAATAAAACTGATATTGCTTATTATGCACAAGAACAAGAATTATTAGATTTAAATAAAAATGTTTTAGAAAATGTCGATAGTCCTGAGTATAGTGAGAAAGAACTTCGAACGATGCTTGGTAGTTTTCTTTTCTTTGGTGATGATGTATTTAAAAAAGTAAAAGTTTTATCACCTGGAGAAAAAGCTCGTTTATCACTTTTAAAGATTATGCTTAAAAAAGCCAATTTGTTATTATTAGATGAACCGACTAATCATTTAGATCCTGAAACACAAAAAATAATCGGTAAAAATTTTGCCGATTATGAAGGAACAATTATTTTAGTTAGTCATAATAAAAGTTTTGTAAATCAAATAGGTATTGATAGAATGCTTATTTTACCTAGTGGAAAAATTACTAATTATAGTGAAGAATTATTAGATTATTATTATCAAGTAAATAATCAATGATTAAGCATTTTCAATTAATTTGGTAATTAGTTTTTTATATGGAATTTTTTCGTTTTCCATTAATTTTGGAAACATACTTATATTTGTAAAACCTGGTAATGTATTGATTTCATTGATAAAAATTTGTTGTGTTTTTTCATTATAGAAAAAATCTATTCTAGCAAATCCTTTGGCATTTAATCCTACAAAGGCTTTTTTTGCGTATTCTTTTAATTTTAATAAAATATTTTTAGGAATATCATTTGGAATAATTGTTTTAGAATTTTCATTGTTGTATTTAGCATCGTAGTCGTACCAATCATTTCCTGATAAAATTTCACCAGGATTAGAAATAATTAAATTTTTATCTTGTAAAACGGCAATTTCTAATTCTCTAGCCTTAATAAATTCTTCGATAATAATTTTTGAATCATATTTTTTTGCAATTTCAATTGCTTTTACTAATTCTTTTTTGTTATTGGCTTTGGAAATTCCAATTGAAGAACCACCATTGGCAGGTTTTACAATCATAGGATATTTTAATGTTTTTTCGGCATTTTTTATGTTTATATTTTTACTATATACTAAATATTTAACTTGAGGAATATTTAATTTATCAAATACATATTTAGAAAATTCTTTATCCATACCTATTGCACTGCTTATAGTATTGCAACCTACAAATTTAATATTGAATAATTCTAACATTCCTTGAAGCCGTCCATCTTCACCGTTGGTACCATGAATAATTGGAAATACAACATCAAATTGTTTTAGAAATTCAATAATATTGTCGATTTTTTTAGTGTTTTTATCAATCCAATCACCATCATCTAAATATTTTAAATTATCATTATAGATATACCATTCGTTTTCTAGATTAATTCCAACACTCGTTACATCAAATAATTTTTGGTCAATATTTTCTAAAATACTTTTGGCTGATTTACAAGATATATAATGTTCTGTTGAATTTCCACCAAATAAAATTAATACTTTTTTCATAATTCACCTCGATAAATAATATGCTTAAATATAGTTATTATTAAAGAATCGATAATTGATTTTTTTAAAAATTAGTGTTATATTATATTTGGTTTAATTTATTTCGTATCTTTCTTTTTTGAAAGCCTAAATAAATTTTTAAATCAAATTCAAAAAAGGAGGGTATTTGAGATGGATTTTAAGGATGAAACTTTAAAGTGTAAAGATTGTGGTGCCGAATTTGTTTTTACAGCTGGTGAACAACAATTTTATCAAGAAAAAGGTTTTACAAATAAACCACAAAGATGTAAAGCTTGCCGTGATGCTAGAAAAGCACAAAGAAATAATCAACAACAAAATAATTAATAAAAATTCTTAAGTTTTGCTTAAGAATTTTTTGGTCTTTTATACTTTTCTAGATAATAATCTCTTAATTCATTAAATCTTTGATAATGAACGATTTCGCGTTGTCTTAAAAATGATAGTGGCGCTAAAATATCAGGATCATCAGTTAAATCCATCAAGTGTTCATAGGTAGCACGTGCTCTTTTTTCAGCAGCCATATCACTTTCTAAGTCGGCAATAAAATCGCCAGCAACTTTAATATATGTCATTGAGAAAGGATTTCCAAAGGCATCGGCTGGGAATAGATCCATTCCAAATTGTGCATATTGACTTCCTAATCCTGCTTCTTCTAATTCTTTAGGAGTAGCACCTTTCATTAATTGATAAAGCATGGCTGAAATGATTTCGACATGGGCTAATTCTTCGGTACCAATATCAGTTAAAAGGGCTTTACCTTTTTCGTCAGGCATAATATATCTTTGATCTAGATATTGCCATGCAGCTGCTAATTCACCAGCAGGTCCACCATATTGTGTTAAAATATATTTAGCCATTTTAAGATTTTTCTTTTGAATATTTACAGGATATTGTAATTTTTTTTCATATTTCCACATATTTATACCTCCCTAATTTTCCCATGGCCATGGTCTATTGTCCCAAGCCCAAGGTGTTACGCTATTGGCATTACTATTTACAAATAATGGTCCATAAGCATTTTCGTAATTTTCAATAGCCTGATTTGCTTGCATTCTAAAATCATTGAATTTTTGAATCATTTGTTGATCATTAGGAAAATTATCTAAATAAAGATTTAAATCGTGAGCAGCAAAAGTTAAAGAATCGATATATGTTAATAATTCTGCTTGTTCATTCATAGGTTCAACTTCATAAGGTCGAGTTAGTTTATATGGAATGTATAAATTTTCAAACATATTTCCTCTTATAAAGCCTTGATATGGTTCATATAAATTTTGTTGTGCATTCATATTTGTGTTGTTATTCATGTTGTTCATATTATAGTTGTCTTGATTACTATAATTTTGAACAAAATTACCATATTCGTTTTGATTATTTAGTTTATTTTGGTAATTTAAAAAGTTTTTCATATTATTCCTCCCAATTTTATTGTATGATTACCTAAATTTTGTGTATAGGTAAGTGTCTATATCAATAAAATGTAAAGTATAATTTGGTAAATTTGAAATTTTTATTTAAAGTACTTGAATTATATTTTTTCTTTTGATAGAATATATACGTATCTTTTATAGATATGGCGAGTATGGTGAAGGGGTTAACACGGCGGATTGTGGTTCCGTTATGCTAGGGTTCGAATCCCTATACTCGCCCCATATTGAATTTTACGCACACCTTTGTGCGAAAGATAAGTAAAAGTTCGTGATACTTGATATTATGGACTTTTTCTTTTGCAAAGGTGGTGAGGATAAATAATGAATGTGTCCATAGAAATTTT
>CANROQ010000053.1 GCA_947632295.1 uncultured Bacilli bacterium | reverse complement strand
AAATAGCGACATTCATAAGCACAATAATCACTTATATATTTTTTATAATTTGAAAAATTATTTGTTTCATTACATTTTTTATTATCACTATTATAAAAGCCTTTAAGTCTTAATTTTCCATAAGCCCAATCGCCTACTATATAATCATAATCGTAAAAATAATCAGTATATTTGCTTTTTACCTCATCATAATCAAAACCATTTTTATAATCTTCTACTAATTCATATTCATTATTTTCTAATATATATTTCTTTTTCATTTTAATACTCCTTTTTAAATGCTGATGCAAGAGATCTATATTTTACCAAACTTGAACCAGAATTCCAAGTCATATAGCCACCTTTAAGTCCCGCATCATATAAGCCTTGAATTTCATCGGATATTTTTGATGCATCATAGACAATATATGGGCTTTTAATAGTATCATAGGCTTGTACCCAAGTTCGTACAATTGCAGGAGTTGGAATTTCTTTTTGACGATTGGCTGCATATGTTCCCCAAGTATTCATTAATTTATATGGTACAGTCCAAACAACTTCTGAAATACCAAAATCATGGGCATTAAAGTGATCAGGATATGGCATGGCACTAATAACATCAACTACATTAGAAATACTAGGCCAATATTGACCATAAGCAGCCACATAAGTATAAGCAGATTCACCAAAAACATCAGCCGAAACATAAGCACCAACCGAATGAATTTCATCACAAGCATACATCAAAAATCTTTGAATTGCTTGAGCCTTTTCTTCACCATACTCATTTCGCATATTCATCGTACCATTTTCTTCTAATTTATATGTTCGATCAGGAAAACGAACATAATCAAATTGAATTTCATTAAATCCCATTTCTGTAACAGCTTCTTTAGCAAGTTTTACATTAAATTCCCAAACTTTACGTTGATAAGCACTAGGCCAATAAGAACCATTATGGGAAAATAGTGCACCATTACCACTATTGACAATCGCATATTCTGGATGATCTTGCGCAAAATAATGATCCTTAAAAACTGTAATTCTACCAATTACATAAAAGCCATTATCTTTTAATTTTTTAATTGCTGATTGATAAAATTCAAAGGAACTAATTGCATTATTATAATTAGTTGGCGATAACTCTTGCATAACTTTCGATGCATAAGCAGGCGAACCACTATCTTTAATGTCAACTACAAAAGCATTAATATTACTTTCTTTAGCAACTGCAATATATTCATCGATATTACCTAAAACGCCACCATTTAAATACAAACTTCTAACCTCACCTGGTATTACATTATTTTCAAAAACAGGTTTAGTAAATGGAAAATAATCAAGATTTCCGGCAGCTCCACCACCTTGTGTATCCGTTCTAGCTAAATGTGTTTGATAATTTCCATCTTGATCATAATTTATAATTGCTTCTTCTTTTGTTTTAACTAAATATTTTTCATAAACATATCCTTCAATATCATTATATTTAATCTTATATTTAGAAACTACACCACCATCTAAAAATTTATCAAAACCAGTAATTTCAACTTTTTCACCCTTATTTATAACACCTAATAGATCTACTCCATCACTATCTTTATAAATAGAAACAGGAGTACGAACAAATCGTTCTTTTTCTAAAACCGTTTTTGTTAAATCATCAGTCAAATCATCTTTTAATATTAAAAATTCTTTATCTTCATATAAAATCTTTACATAAATATTAGTATCTTCTTCATTTAAGGTATTAGTTAGGTCTTTATCGTACATTTTAACTTTAGTACCTCTTATAATCGAATCTACTTTATTATATTCTAAATCATATAGTGATACTTCTAATTCGCTACTAGCAATATACATATCTTTTTCATCAATTTTTTCGACAATTATTTTTTTTAATAATTTATCTTTTACTAAAAAAATTACTCCGAAAATAATTAATAAACTTGCTACAACAATTGCTACTTTTTTCATATTACACCACACTTCTATTCACTTGGAATTGTTAGAGGAACCGAACTATTTGTAAGACCTCCTAATAAATAATCTGGAACAATGCCTTGAACTAATTTCATTGCGACTGGTATATCTGTTTCAACAGTTATAGTGTCAGTTATAAAAGGTAGAATAACACGTGATTCAACTTGAACAAAAACACTAACTTCAATTAAAGCATTATTAATACCATAATTAGTAACTTTTGTAGTAACATTGCTAACAATATCACCAACTAAACTAAGTTTAACAGGTATTTTCGGACCAATATTTGCAAGTAAAGCATTGTTAAAAATTACACCACTTGGTATTTCGTAGATGACACCTTTCGATAACTTTTCCTCATCATAATCAATTAAAACATTATCAGGTAATTCCAATAATTCAAGTTTTCCTTCTTCCAAGTATTTTAAATTTAATTGAATTGTATTTACAATTTTATTCAAGGTTTTATTGACCACAATTGGATCAAAATCGATTGTTCTAATTTCACCATTTTCCGTTTTAGTTACAATAAACATATCCTCAACATTTAAATCTTCAGCAATTTGTTTAGAAATAGCTCTATTGATAATCAAATTAGAAAGTTTTCTAACTTGACTTGATGCATAACTCATCAAAACAGGAACAACGTTTTTATTCAAATAATTAAGCGAAAAAAAAGTCATCGATAAAATTAAAATCAAAATAACAATAATAATATTGCCAATTCCAAATTTATTTTTTTTATGTTTTTTTAAATGAATTCTTCTTCGCATATAATCACCTAATCTAATATAATTATATAAAAATATTAGAAATTAAGAATTATATGTTTATAAATTCTATATTACTTCTATCATTTATTATTATATCAAAAATACTTAGTAATAAACAATTTTTTTGTATAAAATTTTAAAACTTTACAATAATATTAATGGTGATAAAATGACTATAGAAAAAATAATGACTAAAAATATAATTACAGGTAGTATTACCAATACATTATTAGAAATAGCTGAAATTATGAAAAAATATGATATTGGTTTTCTACCAATTAGTGATAAAAATAAAATAATTGGTGTAATTACCGATCGTGATATTATTGTTGAGGCCTTAAGTAATAAAGCAAGTGAAAATGATTTAATCGATAAATACCTTACTTCAAATATTATAACAATTGAACAAAATAAAACAGTTGAAGAAGCAATTGACTTAATGGGTAATAAAAAAATACGTAGATTAATAGTTACAAATAATAATAAAATAACTGGTGTTATATCTTTAGCTGATATAATTAAATTAGATATCGATCATAATTTAATTATCGAAAATTTAAAGAAAATATTTGAAATTAACCGCAATGATGACTTATTTAAAACTGAAATCGATGAATTTTATTTATAAAAAAATATCTATCAACGAATCAAAAATTCGCTAATTAGATATTTTTTATTTATATAATATATCAATATCAACGTAACCATTAATACCATCTATTTTTCCATCACTACACATCTGCCAAATATAATAATCTCCTTGATAATTAGTTTTATTAGTATAATGGGCTAACCAAGTTTGATACTTAGGAATATCCCAAATATTTTCTAAATAATTTTTACTACTATAAAGCATTGGCGTATAATTATTTTTTTCAATTTCTTCTAAAAATGTAGTAGCAATTTCATTAAATTTATGTAAACTAACATTCATGGAATTAAAACTAGACCAACTTTCCCAATCATAAACTATTGGTAAATCTAATTTATAATCACCTAATGTATCAATAATCCAAGCAACTTGGTTTTTACTTTCCTCAATACTATTAGCGTAACTATAAAAATAAATACCAACTTTTAAACCATTTGCTTTAGCATTCTCAATATTTTGTTTAAAATATGGATCGATTATATAGTCACCATCAAAACCATCTTGATGACCTATTCTAATCATTACAAATTCGGCTCCTGCATCTTTAACTTTTTTAAAATCAATATCACTTTGCCATTTTGATACATCAATTCCAATAAGAGTATCTTCAGTTTTATAATCTTTTAACGCATCACTAAAGGCAATGTAAGAAGTACTTGGTACTGTTGCTGTTTTTTTAGGAGTTACATATAATGTAAAATTTTGTGTTGCAAAATTACCACTACTGTCTGTAATTTTATAAATTAAATTATAATTACCAACTGTATTAAAATCATATTCTCCAATTATTTCTCTTTTTGGTGTATCATCATAATTATCGAATGATATAATAACATCCGTTAACTTTTTATCATAACCTTCTGTTACCGTATAAGAATCTTTTAAAATAATTTTAGGTTCAACTTTATCTACTATATTAAAATTAATTATATATTTAAACCTATCTTTTTCATCATTTTTACATTTGGTAATAATTTGAGTATTACCAACTTTTGTAGTATCAATTTCTTGATTTTCCGTTAAATTACAAGCAATATCATCTTTATAATCAAATAAAGTTTTATCGCTATAAACATCTGCTTCTAATTCTAAATTAACTGTTTCATACTTAAAGAAAACATTATAAATTACTATTGAACAAATTAAAACAAATACAAATATAAATAATATAATAACAATATTTTTCTTTTTTTTCATAAATCCAATCACCTATTTAACAATTATAGTGTATCAAAAAAATAACTAAATTACAACTATACACAAAAAAATGAACACTAAATTTTATATTACAATCGATTCAAATATTAAAACATATACTTCATGTTTTAAAATAATATGCTAATTTCAATATTTTACTTTCATCGCAAATTTTTAATTTTTTCTTATTTAATTAAATTAATTTATTTCTATTAAAAAGTTTCAAAACTAACAAATTTGAAACTTTTATTTTCTTCGTGTATAAACTAAATGTTTATACTTAATATTATTTTCTTCATGTTCGCTTAAACATTCACATAACCATTCATCTTTAGCAAAATTAGGAAAATATGTATCAGCCATCTTATCTGATGCTTCAATTTTTGTTAAATACATTTTATTAGCGTAATTTATAAATTGACGATAAATACTCGCTCCGCCAATAATCATAAATTCTTCTGGCATAACATCCATATATTCTAATAAAGAGACAAAATCATGAAAAATCAATATATCACTAGATATTTCTATATCTTGATGTGTTAATATAATATGTCTTCTTTGAGGTAATATTTTAGGTAATGATTTAAAAGTATTAAATCCCATAACTATTGATTTATTAATTGTTTTTTCTTTAAAAAATTGCAAATCTTCTTTAATATGCCATATTAATTTATTGTTTTTACCTAGTTCATTATTTTTGCCAATTGCAGCAATTATATTTATATTACTCATTATATACCTAAGTCAAATTTTAGTTGTGGATTTTTAGTTTTTATTAGTTGTTTTGGATAATCTTTTATAGTTACATCATCAACAGTAAAATCATAAAAATTGCTTTTATCAGGATTAAGTTCAATAATTGGATTACATTCAACACTATTTCTATTTAACAATTCTTTTGCCTGTTCAATATGGCGATCATAAATTTGAATATTATTATAAAACCATGTAAAACGACCTGGAGTTAAATTTAAATGACGAGCAATCATATATTGAAAAACTAAATATTGGACTTGATTAATACAACCAGCTGTTAAAAAATCACTCGAACGTTGTGTAAGCGACATATCTAAATAATCAACACCATCTCTACCATGACGAATATTCCACTGTGTTAAAAAGGCACAAGGTTTTAAACCATGTTTTTCTTTAAAATCATCTTCTTGCCATAAACTAATAATATGACGTCTACCATCTGGATCTTTTTGCATTCCCTCAATTAAATTTTTAACAAGTTCATGACGTCTAACAGTTTCACCATAAACTGAACCAATAGTATCATTACCAATATTCCAATCATCCCACCAACTAACATTATATTTATCTTTTAACAACTTCAAATCATTTGACTGATCTTGATATATCCACAATAATTCTCCAATACTACTTTTTATTGCAATTGGTCTTAAAGTTATTAATGGAGATTCACCTTTTGTCAAATCATAAGTACACATACCATGATTAACACTTAATGTATGTGCAGCAGTACCATCAGCATAATGTGGTCTTGGATTTTTATCTAAACATCCCTCTTCTAGTATTCTTTTAATTATTTCCTTATGATATAAATCACCTTTCGTCATTTCATTCATCTTCCTTTCAATCAAAATTTAATTTTTTATTCAATGCACATATAATCATGAAAACTTATCATAAATTTTCTTGTTTTAAAAATATTTAGTTTCTAATTTTTAAAACTCCAATTTTATTATACTATAGTTATAAAATTAATGAAAGTAATTATATAATTAAAAAAATTATAACGTCTTTATTTCATTATAATTTTTTAAATAAATTATTCTACCTTATCGCATTAATATCTTTTATGGACATATTTGTAATTTCTGATATCAAATTAATGTCAATATTTTTATTTAACATGTTTTTAGCAATATCAATAGTTTTATTCTTTTCACCTTGGGTTATTCCATTTTCAACACCATCTTCATAAGCAGCATCATAATTTTCCTCTTCTTCCATCCACATTTTATATATATCTTCCATTTTCTGATATTCCTCCTTTTCTTGATTATATATTTCGATTTGTTTTAATATTTCTTGATATTTTTCACTTGTAATTATTTCTTTTAATGTTTCTAGATTATCATTTTTAAATAAATTTATGATTTCATAATATTTAGAATTTTTATCATTTTGATCTATTTTTGTTAAATCAAATATTTTATATTCTAACTTTTCTATAAATACTTTATTATCATCTTCCTTCAAATCAACTATACAATTTACTTTATTTGTTAAATTATAATTTAAAATTGCGTATACTTTTAATCCTTGTAATTTACTATAGTTATCACCTTTTCTTAAACAATGGTTGGTAATAACATTACTAGAATAAAATAATAATCTATCCTTAAAATTATGTTTATCGATATTTTGTAATTCAAGAATAACTATTTCATCATCTACTTCTAAC
>CANROQ010000052.1 GCA_947632295.1 uncultured Bacilli bacterium | reverse complement strand
TGTCGTTTTATAAAATTTTATATTTTGAGAATAAAAAATTAGATTTGATTTTATTTTTATTATTTTTTTCTATTTTTTCTCCTTTATTTATTTTTTCTCTTTTTTACTGATTTTATATCATAAAAATTTTAAGTGTTAATAATTATGATAAGTTTTAGCAATACTACTAGCTACTACTAACCCATCGATAGCCGCTGATGTTATTCCTCCTGCATACCCTGCACCTTCGCCACAAGGATAAAGACCTATTATATTGCTTTCACACATTTCTCCACGTTCAATTCTAATTGGCGAAGATGTGCGACTTTCAACTCCAGCTAAAATCGCATCACTAGTATTATAGCCTTTTATTTTTTTACCAAAGGCTTCAATTCCTTCAACTAAGGCTTCGTTAATATAATCAGGAAAAATATTGCGAATATTACCAAAATTATAATTACCTTTAAAAATTGGCAATATACTGCCTAAATTAGTCGTTATTCTATTCTCTTTAAAATCTTTATATAATTGGATAGGAATACAGCCTCTACCTTCTATAAAGGCTCTATGTTCTAGCTTTCTTTGAAATTCAACACCAGCCATGACATCATCACCAAAATCAGTTGGACTAACTGTCACAATAACAGCACTATTAGCGTTACCACTATCACGTTTATAATCACTCATGCCATTGATTGCGAGCATTTCATTTTCTGAAGAAGCATTGACAACATAACCACCAGGACACATACAAAAAGTATAAACACCACGTCCATTAGTTGCTTTATGTGTTAATTTATAACTAGCATTTGGTAATTTAGGATGATTTTCAACACCATATTGTGATTTATTGATCATTGCTTGTGGATGTTGAATGCGAAGGCCAACTGCAAAAGGTTTTGGACTCATTTTTACATTTGAATCATACAACATTTTAAAAGTATCTCTAGCACTATGGCCAATCGCTAATACTAAAACATCAGTATCGATTATTTTATCGTGGTTAACTTCTATTCCTTTAATTTTTTGATTATCACAAATAATGTTAGTTAGGCAAGTATTAAAACGAAATTCGCCACCCATTTCAATAATCTTAAGGCGTATATTTTTAATAATACCTCTAAGTAAATCAGTTCCAATATGCGGTTTATTTACATAAAGGATTTCTTCAGGAGCACCATTTTCGACAAAAATAGAAAAAACAAATTTTTGACTCCCATCTTCATCTTTATTTAAAGTATTAAGTTTACCATCAGAAAAAGTACCGGCTCCACCTTCGCCAAATTGTACATTAGAATTTAATTTTAAATTACCTGTTTTCCAAAATTCTTCGACATCGCTAATTCTTGTATCGATATCTTGACCTCTTTCGATAATAATTGGTCTATAACCATTTTGCGCTAAAACATAGCCACAAAATAATCCGGCCGGTCCACTACCGACAATAATCGGTCTATTTTTAAGTTTTTGACTTCCTGTTACTTTAAATTGGTAGGGATGATTTTCAATTTTAAAAATATCATTAGACTTGTTATATTTTAAAATATTATTTTCATTTTCAACTTGCAAATTGACCTCATAAGAATAAAATAAGTCGGGCTTCTTTCTAGCATCTAAAGACTTTTTAACAATAAAAATATCTTTGATAGCAGTTTCTTTAATTTTTACCTTTTTAGCGCAACTTTTAATCAATTCACCCTTAGAATCATTTAAAACATTAACATTAACTTGTCTTACTCTTATCATTAAAATTCTCCTTTGATATTGCTTGTCCAGCTAACATACCCGAAATCCAAGCAAAACTTAGATTATAACCACCACAGTCACCATCGACATCTAATAACTCGCCTACAATATATAAACCTTTACTTTTTAAAGATTCCATCGTTAATATATTGATCTCTGTAAGTGGTATACCACCAGAACAAACTTGGGCTTCTTCAAATGAATGAGTGGAGATAATTTTTTGTTCAAATGCTACCACATTTTTAGCTAATATTAATTTTTTATGATTATCTAAACTTTCCCATGTAGCATTATTTTTTATTTGCGATTTTTGAATAAAAAAATTAACTAATTTATAATTTAAAATGCCATCTAATAATTCAGTAACACTGCGATTTTTAACCTTTTTATCTCTTTCATCCATCCAACTTACAAATTCTAAGGCATCATCAGTTAACCATGGAGTAAAATTAATTATCACAACCTCTTCCTTATTTAAATCTAAGCCACGCGCAATTAAACCACTTAACTGCATAACGCAAATACCACTAATACCAGTATCAGTTAAAACAATCTCGCCGATTTCTTCCTTAACAAAATTGCCATTTTCTAATAATTTTACTCTAACATCTTGCCTAATACCTGCCCATTTTTTAAAATAATTCCCAGCACCATTCAATTTAACTAAAGCCGGTAATGGTTTGATAAGCAAGTGACCTAACTTTTTTAAAAGTTCATATCCATAACCATCAGAACCTGTTTTTGATGCTGCTTTAGAACCCATCGCCATTACAATTTTATCGGCTA
The DNA here is from genome assembly GCA_947632295.1 of uncultured Bacilli bacterium. Lineage (GTDB taxonomy): Bacteria > Bacillota_I > Bacilli_A > RF39 > UBA660 > CAJLIR01. The sequence goes on along the minus strand of CANROQ010000052.1, from coordinate 4,562 downwards.
TAAATTTATTTTTATCAGTTTCAACAATATATTTATTTCCATCTTTAACAATATTTTTAACAAAAATTTCAGTTTCAATTTTAACACCTAATAATCTAGCCTGCAGAATTAAAGAGGTTTGAATACTCGTGGCTTGATTAGAATATGGATAATAATAACCATTTTTTATTTTAGGAACAATTCCTAAACTATCGAAAAAATTTAAAACTTGTCTCTTAACATCTTCACTTATTATTTTATCTAATAATTCACAATTAGAAGAATGATAATGTTCTAAACTTTGATCAGCATTCCAATAATTACATTTTCCATTACCTGTTATTAAAATTTTTTTACCACAAATATTATTTTTTTCTAAAATAGTTACATCATTTCCATTTTGGGATGCAAAAATTGCCGCCATTAAGCCAGATGCTCCACCACCTAAAACAATAACCTTCATAATCCACCTTCTATATAAAAATTATAACACATAAAAACACCATTCGGTGTTTAAATTGCAAAAAATATGGCTGCCTCAGCTAGATTCGAACTAGCGATCATGGAGTCAGAGTCCAATGCCTTACCGCTTGGCTATGAGGCAATCCCATAATTATTGTACTACAATCATTTTACAAATTCAACTAATTTATACAATAAAACTAGTTAAAAAAACTGCACAAATAATAGCCCATATAATTCCCATAACAACTTCGATTGGTTTATGACCAAGTTGTTCTTTTAAATGTTGAATGCCAATTTTAGTATTTCGAAAAAATATTTCATCAGCAATTTTATTAATCGCAATTGCTTGTTTACCACTTTCCATTCTAAGTCCCATCGAATCATAACCAACTACACAGGAAACTACTAAAGCAATAGCAAATAATGGACTAGAAAAACCTTGTAAAATACCAATGGTGATAGCTAGCGAAAAAGTAAACGAAGTATGGGTACTAGGCATACCACCATTACCATTAAATAATCGTTCCCAATTAAGTTTATGATATTTGATAGATTCTCCAATAAACTTTATAATTTGCGCTGTTATAGCTGAAAAAAAAGGTACAATCAAATAAATAAATTTTTCCATAACTTCACCTACTCTATAAATATTATAATCGAAAAAAAATAACTTATCTAGTCTAAACATATATAAATAGATAAATTATTTACAGTTTATTTAATTCTTCAATAAACTTTTTAGATTTTAAATATAATCCTGTATACAAATCATAATATTCATCTAAAAAACTATTGATTTCCAATTTAATTTTTAATGATACATCTAAATTCGTAATTTTAGATATATCGACATAATAAAACATTCTAATTAATTTTATCGTTTTAGCATCAACTAATTTTTCATTACGACGACAATTATTACAAACAAATCCACCTCTCGAACTTGAAAGTGTCGCAATAGAAGTTTGACTTCCACAAACAGCACAGCCATCTAAAACCGGCATTACTCCCAAATAATCTAAATATTTTAACTCCAAAATATTGGTAATAACTAAAGGGTCAAATCCTTCATTAATTTTTAAAATTGCGGCTAACATTAAATTAAAAATATTATCATTATAATTATGTTTCATAACTTGCGACGTCAATTCTAAAATAAAACAGGCATAACTAAGAGATTTTAGCGTTAAATCAGTTTTAATATTTTTCAAATTATCAATTACATCAACACTCATCAAAATTGATAACTTATCTTGTTTATATTGAATATTAAAATAACCATAAGTAAGTTTGGAACTGACACTTCGAAGCGGACTTTTTAAAGATTTACATCCTTTTGATAAAATTCCAATAACACCATATTCTCTTGTAATAACATTTAAAATTTTACTAGATTCGCTATATGGTGTTTCACTGACGACAATTCCTTCAACTTTCGTTACCATTATCAACTAACTCAAAGCGATATTTTTGGCTTGCATTTGGATATTTTTTTAAATCAACTAATGAAGTAAATGAAGAGATTGGCCTTGCCCAAATATCAGTTCCATGAGTATAGATAACTAATTCTTCCTCTGTTTCTGAATGACGAGCAAGACAAATAACTTTATGTAAAGTACCCTTAAAATGTCGATAAACGCCACCAACTACTACTTCCAAAATCATCACTACTTTCCTTTTTCTTGTTTATATTTAATATAATATTCAATTTTTCCTGTATGTTTAAATAAATCCCATAATAAATCTTTTTTCATTTTAATCACCTTTCATATATATAGTGATTAAATTTTTTTTATTTATTCAAAAATTTTTAAATTTATAATTCAAAATCATTATAACCAAATTCGGCTAAATATTTTTCTTTATCACGCCATTTTTTTATTGTTTTAACATATATCTCCAAAAACACTTTTTTACCAACAAATTTTTCGATATCTTTTCGTGCTTTTATACCAATTTCTTTAACTTTACTACCATTATGACCGATGATAATTTTCTTTAAATTATCGCGATCGACAATAACGCAAACATTAATAATCATCTTATCTTTTGCATCTTCCATATGTTCGACAATACAAGTTATAGAATGTGGAACCTCATCATCAGTTAAATTAAAAATTTTTTCACGAACTAATTCCGAAATAATAAATTCATTTGATTTGTTTGTAATTTGTTCATTAGAAAAATACTTAATATTATCTGTTAAATATTGTTTTAAAACGTTAATTAAAGTATCGATATTTTTATCTTTTAAAGCCGATACTGGCACAATTTCGCAAAAATCATATAAATCTTTATATTCAGTAATTTTTAACAAAATTTCTTCTTTAGTCAATTTATCAATCTTATTTAAAATTAGAATAACTGGTTTATTTAAACTAGCAAACCTTTCGATAATATATTTATCACCACTACCTAAATTTTGACTAGCATCGACTAAAAATAAAATAACATCGACATCATCAATACTATAATAAGCCTGTCTATTTAAATATTTGCCTAATTTATGATTAGGTTTATGAATACCTGGTGTATCAACAAAAACAATTTGCGAATCATCATCATTATATATACCTTGAATTATATTTCTAGTTGTTTGAGGTTTATTAGATGTTATCGCAATTTTTTTACCGACAATAAGATTCATCAAAGTCGATTTACCAACATTTGGTCTTCCAATTAATCCTACAAAACCTGATCTCATTTCAAATCCTCAACATCAAAAGGATATGGGCATAAATCTTTAACCAAATATTCTCGAAAATTACCATTTTTATCGTAACAAATTACATTTGCAGTTTTATCAAAAAATTCTGATATAACTTGTCTACAAATAAAACAACAAGTACTAATCGTATTACTATCACCACACATAACATACAAAGAGTCAAAATCTCCTTTTTTATAACCATTACTAACAGCACTTACAATAGCGCTTCTCTCAGCACAAATTGCTGCTCCATAAGAAGCATTTTCGACATTAACACCATTAAATTCCGTTCCATCTTTCATTTTGACTATAGCCGCCACTTTAAATTTAGAATATGGTGCATAAGAATTATTTAATAAATTTAATAATTTTTGATACATTTTAATTCCTCATTTCCTAAATCATACAATTATATTATATCATGGTTTTAGTAAGATTTCTAATTTAATTATATTATAATAATACATAATTTTCTATATTTAATTTTTAATAACTATAATTATATATTTTTTTATTTTAATAAAACATAATAAAAAGAAGATTTCTCTTCTCTTTACTAAATATTTTATCTAACAATACGATATTCAATGCCTAATACTTTTCCTAAATTAGCATTAACTGTATTTAATGCTGAAAGGGTCTCACCTGGTTGTATTGATTCTCCAAAATCTATTTTCATTTCTAATTCACTATACTTATTAGATTCAGCACTCAAATATTTTATTGTTACTATAACTATTGATAACGTTATTGTCTTATCACTTGTATTCGTTACTTGACTTTCCAATGATGTTATATTCCCATCATATGTTAAATTTGTACATTTAAATTCTAATTCTTGAATTACCTGATTTTCCAGCATTTCTGGTGTTTGCATTATGTTTGGATTTTCTACTATATTATTTTCATCATTCCCATTATCTTCTTTTTTGTTGCAACCACATCCTGTCATCAATATTAAAGATAAAAATGATAATAATATTATTTTTTTCATCACTTTGCTCCTTTTCATTTTTGTAATGTTGTAATTTTGCGTATATCACATATTAAATTTTACTTAAATAGTATATATATGTGAAAACATTTTTATCAATAATTTGCAACAAATATATATAAATGAGTCAATATAAATATTATATTTGTTGCAAACTTTTTTTATAACTATAACTTGATAAAATTTTTAAAACATTAATACGAACATTCGCAACACGTTGAACATTTGCTTCCACTTGTAACTTGTTGACAACACTGATGGCAGTTAGTAACTCTACAACCACTAGAACCACCACTAGAACCACCACTGGAACCACCACTGGAACCACCACTAGAACCACCACTACTTTGAGTAGTTGTAGTTGCACATGAACTTCCTCGTACTGAATATTGTCTTGTACCTGAATATATTGAA
>CANROQ010000051.1 GCA_947632295.1 uncultured Bacilli bacterium | reverse complement strand
ACTATAATCTCACGAATGCCCTTATAATAAGGGAAAAATTTGATTGTAGTTATGAGTACAACAAAAGGGCATACCCAGTAACTGGTATTAAACCAACGACGACCATTAAATTTAAGACCGTTTGAAAAGCCACTTGAAAAACAATACCAAAAACTAAATATTTTCCAAACATATCTGAACAATTGCGGGCAATTTTAAAACCACGAATAATGATAATTAAAAATAAACTTGCTACAATAACAATGCCTAAAAAACCAAATTCTTCACTAATAATCGAGAAAATAAAATCAGTCTGTGGTTCAGGCAAGTAAAAATGTTTTTGACGTGAATTTAAAAATCCATAACCAAATAAACCACCTGGACCAATCGCATAAAGTGATTGAATAATTTGGAAGCCACTTCCTAGCGGATCACTCCATGGATCTAAAAAGGAAATAATACGCGCTAAACGATAAGGTGCCACCGCAATTAAAATAACGATACCTATAACACCAATAATTCCAATTTTAAAGAAAAATTTAAAATTGACACCAGCAATAAATAAAAGTCCAATAATCGACATAACAATAATAGTACCTGTTCCAAAATCTGGTTGTAACATAATCAATCCAAAAACTAATAATGTAATACCTAAAATTGGTAAAACACCTTTTTTAATATCTCTTAAATTTTTTTCATTATTCACTAAATATTTAGAAGTAAACATAATTAAAGCCAATTTCGTAAATTCACTTGGTTGAATGCCAAATGAACCAATCCCAAACCAACTTCTCGAACCATTTCGAACAGTTCCAATACCTGGTATGGCTACTAAAATTAATAAAATAAGGCAACAAAATAAAATTAAATTAGCCTTTTTTAAATAAACATGATAATCTATCTTACTAATAATTATCATAAATATAACACCAATTATAAAAAATAAACCTTGATGTTTAACATATTTAAAAGCATCATTAAATTTATACTCAGCCCAAACATAAGAAGCCGAATAAATCATGATAATTCCAAAAATCGATATAACAATAACGGCAATTAAAAGTAACCAATCTATACTATTTTTTTTCATTCTATCACCTAAATCCATACACAAAAAATAATGGCTATCATACTGGCTAAAAGTCCTATAAATAAAAACATTTTAACAATATCGGTTTCCTTATACCCCATTTTTTCAAAACTATGATGGATTGGTGTCATAGGAAAAAATCTTTTACCTGTTAATTTATAATAAATAATTTGAATAACACAACTCAATGTTTCTAATACAAACACAATACCAATTAAGACTAGTAAAAATTCATATCTTGTAATAATCGCAACCGCACCTAAAGTAGCCCCTAGAGCAAGTGAACCAGTATCTCCCATAAAAACTTTAGCTGGATTTAAATTAAAAACTAAAAATCCTAAAATACCACCAATTAAAATAAAACAAAATACAGCGATATCTTCATAACCCTCTAACCACCCAGTACTCCACGCAATTATGCCAAAAGTCAAAAACGCAATTACGGAAAGACCACCAGCGAGTCCATCCAAACCATCAGTTATATTGACAGCGTTAGAACTAGCAACTAATACAAATAAAATAAATAAACCATATAGCCAACCCATTTCAATTTTTAAATTGACACTTCGAAGCCAAAGTAATGGTTCATTTCCACCTTTCATAAATAAAAAGAAAAAAACGATCGCAACAATTATTTGTAACAATAATTTTTGAATTTCTGTTAACCCCTTATTATTATGACGCTTAATAATTAAATAGTCATCTAAAAAACCAATTAAAGCATAGGCAATAAAAGTAAAAACAATGATGAGTAAATTATAACTAAAGGCAATTTTACCTAACAAATATAAAATTAAAACAGTTAGTATAACTGGTATAATAAATATTAAACCACCCATAGTAGGTGTCCCATCTTTTTGCTTATGCATTTCACTAACATAAATACTAACTCTTTGTGAAGCTTTTAATTTTTTTAATATTGGGATTAAAAATAAACCAAATAAGACTGCTAAAATAAAACTTATCATCATAGCTAAAACTGATTTTGTAAGTACAAACATTTTAAACACCTACTTATCTATAATTTAAACTCCTAACTAATTATATGAAAAAGATAGTCCAACTTATTACAAGAATATTTTTAAGTATTATATAGAATAAATATCATTATATTATTTTTTTAGTTTGTGTGCTATAATAATAATGGTGATAATATGAATATTAATAATCAAAACAATAAATATACTATTTGGTTATATAATTTAAATTCACGAGAATATAATCTATTAATTAAAGAATTTCCAAAAGAACATTTTGAAGTTATAGATATTATGAATGACTATACAAAATTTGAGACATTACAAAAGCAAAAATTGTTAGATAAACCGGATATTGTTATTTGTGATATGAATACTGAAATAACTAACGAATTGAGAAATATATTATATAAATCATGTTGTGGTTTAGCTAAAGTTACAACAAAATCAATCGATGACCCATTTGCAAGTATTTTTCAATTAAATGATGAAAAAATAGAAATAATGGTTAAAAAAAATAAAATTTATATGAAACAATTAATAACTAAAAAAGATTTTTCAATTCAAAAAATTATTGATTTATGTCAATTGTCTAATATTGGAAAACTTCAAAAGTTGATGAAAATAGAGGCTGATAATATTATAAAAACAATAGATTTAAATCAAGAATTAAACTCTAGAAAAAGTATTAGTTATGTATCTAGGGAATACTTATTTAAATTAGCCCATACTTTAAATGAAATTATTTCACTAAAAGATAATTATACAGCTGGTCATTGTCAAAGAGTTGCTATTTATTCGGAGGCTTTAGGTCATGCTCTAAACTTATCTAATAGTCAAATTGAAGACTTAATTTTAGCTGCTTATCTACATGATATTGGAAAAATTGGCCTACCTGATGCGGTTATTACTAAAACAAGTAAATTAAATGATTTAGAATTTAACTTAATGAAAAAACATGTCGAACTTGGAAGTTCCATTCTACCAACTGAACAATTGGGATATTTAAAAGAAGCAGTCCGTGGTCATCATGAAAAATATGATGGAACTGGATATCCCGATGGTTTAAAAGGAGAAAATATTTCTCTTTTCGCACAAATTTTAGCAATTGCCGATAGTTTCGATGCAATGACATCACAAAGGTCATATAATAAAGTTAAATCGGCTGAAGAAGCCTTTGATGATTTAATACGTCATACAAAACCAAAAGATATCGAAGGTGGATTAGGAATGTTTTATAATCCTATTCTAGTTGACAAATTTGTTGAAACAATTAGTAATAGTAAAACAATTATGGAAAATTTGCATCACGCTAAAGAACTTGCTGATCAAAAAATGCTTCTTAATGAACAAAAAGAAATGTTACAAAGAGAGATGGAAATTCAAAATGAAAAAAATATTGGAGGAAATAGATATGCCTGATTTTTATTATATAATTAATAACTATATAAATAATATAAGTAATTTAAATGAGAAAAAAATTATCGAAGAAGCAATTAATTTAATAGAATCAAAACCTGTTATTTTAGATGAGGAGTTAAAGGTTTTAAATGAATTTTTCCTTGCCTTAAAAAAGGGTTATACACTAAATATTTTAAATGATCCAAATACTCTAGATTTTTGTGTAGCTATCGTTAAGAAAAAAGAACAAATTAGAAAAAATAATTATAGTATTGAAATCTTATTTAATGAATTACAAAAAGAATCATTAAAACGAAATATTTCTCAAATTGAAAGCACTGTTTTAAGTCTTTTATCAGCTAGTGAATATTTAGAAGAAAATGAAATTTTACTAATTCAAAATATTATATATTATTTAAATAATAATTGGACACTACGTCCAATGGAAACCAATGAACAAAATATAAAATATTCAAGATTAATTCCTGTTTATAGTAAACAAATGATTAAAAAATAACGATATCCAAGAGATATCGCTTTTTATTCTAATAATAATCTAACTGTTTCACCTTCTAAAATACGTTCTCCAGCACTCGGTGACTGATAAATTACCTTATTACCAGTACCAGTATATTCAACTTTAAATTCTTTTAATTTTTTAATTGCTTCATTTCTTTCCATATTAACAACATCTGGAACATCGACATATTTTTTGTCGTTATAATTATATTTTTTTTCGGTACTACCTTCTCTTTTTTCAATACCCAAAGCATTTATCGCGTCAGTTAAAATCGTTTTAACAATTGGTGCTGCAATCGTACCTCCATACTGTGTTACACCTTTCGCATGATCGATAGCCACATATGCGATAACTTGTGGATCATCTGCAGGTAAAAAGCCAATAAATGACACAATATAATTTCCAACCATATAACGACCATTTTGAACTTTTTGAGCTGTACCTGTTTTACCACCAACTCTATAACCATCGATATAAGCAGGTCTTCCAGTACCATTAGAAACGACACTTTCTAAAGCGTAACGCACTTTTTCACTGGTTTCTTCACTAATAACTTTTCTAACAATTTCTTTTTGATTTTCTTTTATAACTGTATTTGTTTCTGGTTCATTTAAACTTTTAACAATATAAGGTTTATATAAATAACCTCCATTGATAGCTGCACTAACTGCTGTTATTTGTTGAATTGGTGTTACGGAAACTCCTTGACCAAAAGCCGTTGTAGCAAGCTCGACATTACCAACACGATCTAAATTAAAAATAATTCCAGAACCCTCACCATTTAAATCGACACCTGTTTTTTTACCAAAACCAAATTTTTCAATATAACTAAATAATTTTTCTTTACCTAATTTTAAACCTAGATTTACAAAGCCTGGATTACAAGAATTTTCAACTACTTGTAAGTAAGTTTGTTCACCATGACCACCATGTTTCCAACAATGCAAAGTAGCATTATCGACGGTAATAGCCCCAGAATCATAAAAATGATCATTATCTAAATCGACGATTTTTTCTTCTAAAGAAGCTGCTAAAGTAATTATTTTGAAAGTCGATCCTGGTTCATAAGTCATCCAAACTGGTAAATTTCGATTGATTTCTTCGGTTGTATAATCCTGATAAGAACTTGGTGAAAAATTAGGGCGTGAAGAAATGGCTAAAATTTCACCACTTTTTGGATCCATAACAATTCCAAGTGCCTGATCTGCATCATATTTTAACATAGCATTATCAAGTTCTCGTTCTAACGATGCTTGAATATCCATATTTATTGTAAGTGTCATGTTAATACCATCTTGTGGCTTTTCATAAACTTCATTTAAACTTAAACGATTACCTTTCGCATCACTAAAATATTTTATCGCACCATATTCTCCAGTTAAAATATTATCATACATCAATTCTAAACCACTTAATCCTTGATTATCTATACCAACAAAACCTAGGGTATGGGATAAATATGTATCAAAAGGATAATTTCTTTTTGATTCTTTAACTAAATAGACACCAGGTAAATCTAAACTAGCAATTTTGTCTGCAACTTCATAAGATAATCTTCTTCCTTCTGGATGAACACGTTCAATTGATGTTACTTTAGCGACATGAGCATACATATCATCATAACTAACATTTAAAATTTGCGCTAATTGCGTTGCTGTTTTTTCCTTATCAACAATTTGATTAGGAATTAATACTAATGAGGTCGTCGTAATATTATCGGCTATAACAACACCATTTCGATCATAAATAATACCACGATTCGCTTCGATTGGTAAATTTCTACTCCATAAATCATTAGCATAATTGTTTAATTTTTTATAACTAAAAACTTGAATATAAAATATTTTTCCAATTATTAAGATAAAAAACAAAATTATTACTATTAATACAATTTTAATTCTTCTATGATAATCTCGTACAAACATGATAACACCTCATAAAATTTTATGAAGATATTTTCTTAATATTGAAAAAAATTATAACTTTCATCTATTTTTCAAAAAAAAGTAGCAAAACGCTACTTAAATATATATGGATTTTCTTCGCTTCCGTCACCAGAGGCATAAATAACATCACTATTTAGATAAATTGTAGGTCTAATTAATTTAGAAATACTGGCAATGGCTGTATTTACTTTTCCTCTAGAAATTTCATAAACATTAGATGTATTAGCGGCATTGGCTGTAATTGTCCACCAGTCACTATCATATTTTGTTAAATAATTATAATTTTGACATGCACCATCACGAATTTTTTGACAATTGCTATCGAGACTAGCATTTAAAAACTCATCAACTTGAATTAAACCAATTTTTTGATTTTCAAACACTTCATAACATTCTGTTGAACCATCTTTAGTTGTATCTCCAATATATCGCTTTCCAATACATAAATTTTTTGATGTAATATATTTTTTATCTTCATCAGTAAAGATATCATTATAAATTTCATCTAATTTTTTGTTGACACGACTTAATTCATAATTATTTATACCTACTGAAGATTTATCATCGACATTATAACGATTATCCCAATTATTTCTAACTTTAGTTTCATCTTGTAACAATTTTATATTACCTTCGGCATCTATTTTAATAATACGCCAAAGTTGGTTAGCAAATTTTACATAATTATTCAAATATTCACCACGATAAATATATTGATTATTTGCATAATATAATCCATCACCAGTTTCTACTTGTTTTTCATTTGTAAGAATATAATCTTTTAAAGTAGTAGTTGTATAATCTTTACCACAATTTAAATATGGTATATATAAATAATTATCATCTTGTTTTCTAACGACAACATTTCCAGTACAAGTAATGTTTTTATTTTTTACATACTTGCTTAATTCCTTCATATTTTTATTAGCAACTAAATCATCAACTTCAATAGTTATTACTTCATTACCAGTTGGTAGTGATATGCCTACATCTTCATCTTTTAAATAAGACATTGCAGCATCTTGCATTTTTTCTTCGATTTTGGCATAACTAAATTTAGTTCCAATAATTAACTTAACAATAAACATAATTAAAAGAATACCAATACAAGCGGCTATCGTAATAATAAGATATTTTAATAATTTTTTATTAACATTTGATAAATCCATAAAATCTCTCCTTAAACACATTAATTATAGCAAAAAAGCAAAAATAATACAATAGATTATTTTCGC
>CANROQ010000050.1 GCA_947632295.1 uncultured Bacilli bacterium | reverse complement strand
TTAATTTCCGAAATTCTATTTAAAATATCATAATCTAAAATACCCATTTTTTCAACAAAAGATTGATATTTTAAATTGGGAATATAATTCATAACAATCGGTGCATCTAAAATAGAATCGACCTTATCACCATTTAATAAAACGGTTTTATTGTCTGTCTTATAAACAAATAAAGGATAATTTTCTTCTACTTCGATAAATACTTGGGTTAAAAATTTCTTTTTTACTTTAGCACTCTTAATATAAACATTATTCTCTAAGTTTGCTTTAATTTTTGAACTAGAATTCATTAAAGTTTTAGGATAATTTTGTATTTTAGCAATATCGATTATTTCTTGATCTTTAAAATAGACATCATTTCCACTAACATAAATATTAGTAATTTTTATATTTAAAAAGGCTTTAACTAAAAGAACAATTAATACTATAATAACAATTAGTAAAAAAACTCTACTATATTTAATTCTAATCTTTTTTTTCTTCTTTTTTACTTTATTTATTTTTTTAATTTTTTTCTTTACCATGATATCACCCTTAATATCTTATAATAAGTTTATCATAAAAATTTAATTTAGGCACTATTTAGATATAATTTTTAAACTATTAGTGTAAATCAAAAAAATAACTCCTTAATTTTTAGAGTTATTTTGCATATTATTATCTTTAAATACTTTTTGAATACCATTATCATTTGAATCTATGTATTTTGTATCAACAGGCAAATTTTCACTAGTTAATACTTCTTTTATTTTAGTACTTATTTCATCATCGCTAATTTGACCTTTTTTTACTTTAAAAGTATTCTTATCTAAAATTTGATTATTGACTTTGATAGTATCATTCAATAATTCAGTAATACTATTTAAATCGTTAATACTATCCTGCTCTAACAAAAGACCATCACGAATAGATAATTCAATATATAAGTTAGGAATAATTGTATTTCTAGCAGTTGCTGTTTTATTTAAATTAATAAAAGTTGTGTTTAATAATAAATTAATTTTTTGATACTGTTGAATACTTACGATTAATGATGTTTGATAATCATTTAATTTAGCTGATAATACTTGAAATATAGTTTCATAATCCATATTTTCTAAAGTATTAGAATTTTGATTAGAACCTTCTTTATTAAAATTAGCAATATTGCCTTTTAATTCTTCAATATAACAATTCAAACGATAAATATAAGCTGCTAATAGTTTTTTTAAATAATTAAAATGTTCAATTTCTTCTATCATACGTGTTTCATTTTGTTTTAAAATTTCATTTAATTTATCTAAAACAGCCTTATTTTGCGCAATTTTTTCACTAACTTTTTTCTTACGAGCAAAAAGACTTGGTTTCCTACTAATTTTGCTTATTTCATCTTGAATATCAATCATACTTTCATTACTATCATTTGGCATAGCAATACTAACAAATTCATTAGCAATAATCATCGAATGTTCGGCTAATTCGCGACCAAAAGAAGAAATTGAAGACAGGCTATAATCTAATTTAGAAATTGGTGTCGTAGTCAAATAATTTAATTGTTCTTCTTTTGACAGAGGTGTGATAATCTTCTCACCTTTTTCCATTTCTTCTTCAATTATTTCAGGATTTTGATTTAAAGATTGAATAAAATCTTCATATAGATAAATTCCATTTTCTTTTTGAAATAATTTTATAACATGACGTATGTTTTGAATGTCATAACAAACATCAGCCAACATCCAATATAAACTACCATCATTATAACTAAACTCATCATAAAATAAAACATAGTCATATTCGATATTTTTATATTGGTTAAAATCATCGATATCGATATTTAAAAACTTTAAATAATTATCTACAGTTATACCACGTTTAGATAATAAATCAACGCATACATTAAATGGATTATCATATTTTTTTTGTTCTAAAAGCGCTAAAAGTCGCGATATTTTTTTTATTTCTTCTTTGTCATAATCTATTTTATTGGCTTGTTTAAGATTAAGTAAATGTTTATATATTTTTATTAAATTATTAAAATATTCTCTATAGTTATCATCAAATTCATTTATTTTTTGTTGCATAATCGCAATTTTTTTATCTTTTTCAAAATCTAGAAAACTTTCATCGAAATGACGAAATTTATCATAATCAAAATTACATTTTGCTAAATAATTATATAAATTTGTACTATTATTAAGTTCTTTATTAAAAATATTCGTATAAATATCTTTAATAGTGATATCTTTTTTAGCCTTATTTTTATTATTTCCTTCAAATAAATATTTACCAAAATATTTATTTATCAAATCTATATTAGTAGAACTATTATCGTTATAATTTCTAACACAATTATTCAATTTGTGAACATCAAATAACAAACGATCGATATCTATTAATGATTTAAAAAATTCTATTGATAACTTATAATCTTCAAAATAGCGGACTGCTGTAACAAAAATAGCAATTTCGATTATATCATTGGTATTAAAATATCTAATAGGTTCTGGTAATGAATTTTGATTAGTCAAAATTTCTTCACTAAATTGCGATGCCATCTTAGTAAATTTAACACTATTACGAGGCATATCTTCAAAAAAATGTTGTTCGAGTTGATAACATCTAAGTTCTTCTAAATTATTATTAAATTTTGCAATTTCGTTTTGAATTTCATTGGAAATTTTAAAATTGGGATTAATATCGTTACACAATTTTTTTAAAATATCAGTTTTTGTTAAATTTAAAACAATATATAAAATATCATTAATATTTTTACCACATTTTTCGCATGAATTAAATATCGTATTTTTATATTTATTAAAAATCATTCCCATATCAACATTTATTTTGGGAATTTCGTTTATATTTAAGCCTAATTTTTCCATTATTTTATTGATACTAATGCCATGACTTTTAAAATAACAAACATATTCATTTGGAACATAATAACTAGCAATAAAGAAAGATAATAATGATATATGCTCTTCAGTATTTAAATATTTTTTATTATATAGACCATTATTAAGATTATTTTCAATGGTGATATTAATTCTAAAAACTAATTTTAAAAAATCAATGGCTTCATTGGATGCATCATCAAAAAAATTTCCAATTTTTTTCTGTTGTATTTGATGTTCATAATTAATTTTATATTTTTTCAAATCTTCTTCGAAATTAACAAAATCATTAAGTGATAATCCAGCCTCATTAATAATGTGTTCAAAAAGCATACTATTAGTAAAATTTCTATCAAAAATATTTCTAATAACTTTTTCAATGGTTAAATCTTTTCTATCGATATTTTTATTAAGTCCATCAAATAAATATTTACTAAAATACATTTTTAATGTGTTAACAATAAAACAATCATCAATTTCAGACACAAAAAGATTGTTATTCTTAATAATCTCACCAATAAAATTATTTAAAAATTTATCAGTTATTATATTTTTATCAATAAAATATTGATACATAATATCGTCACAATGTTCTAAAGATACAAGTAATGAGGCAATTATAATATCATCTGGCGTTTTAATTAAAACATTTTTATTTCTTTTTTCATTATATTTATTAAATATTAATCCTGCCTTTTTTAAATATTCAATTAATTCATATGATAAATCTTTGTATAATTCCTGTCCTATTTTTTGTTGACACTCTAATTCTGCCTGCTCACAATATTCACGAAATTTATGAAATAATGAATCATAATCATCAACTAACGGTAAAATTGTCTCAAGCGAACTTTTTGTTAAATCGTATATAGAAAATTTGCTTATTATTTTTTCTGGGATTAAAGAAATAAAATCTACCTCATCATCAAACACACAAAAAATATTATTAACGCGATTAAATATTTCATTAATTCTATCTTGGTTTATTTCCATATCGTAATATTTAATTGATTTTAAAAATCCAGTATTAAGTCGATTATTTTCTAAATAAATAATTAGTTCACAATTTGGTTCTAATTTATATAAAGCACACAATAAAGAAATAAATATTCTAGTATCTAAATCACTTACAGTAAAATTAGATTCTTCATCCATAATTCTTTTATCGAGATAAAAATATAAATATTTTAACGATAAATCCACAAAATCTTTAGTTCTATTTGGAATTAATTTATTAAATTTCTCATAACTCATTACCATAATATCTGCATCCTTTTTTTATATGATTATTATACTTATGCATTAAAAAAAGTCAAGAATAAAATTATTTAGGTAAAATAAAAACTCAATATATGAGTTTCTATTCTACAAATTCTTGTTCTATTTTTAAATTAATTCCATACTTTTCATAAACTTTTGCTTTTGTTTCCATAATTAACTTCTTTATATCATCACCAGTGGCATTATCGTAATTTATAACAAAATTCGCATGCTTTTGACTGATAACGGCTCCACCGATTTTATGACCTTTTAAATTTAAATCTTCGATTAATTTACCGGCAAATATCTCACTAGTCGGATTTCTAAAGACACTACCGGCACTTGGATATTCTAATGGTTGACTAGCAAGTCGTCTTTCCTTACGATTTTCAATTAATTTCAATATATCATTGACATTTCCATGTTCCAATTTAAATTTTGCTTCTAAACAAATTAAATCGGTTTGTTGTTGAAGGATTGAAAAACGATAAGAAAATTTTAAGTCTTCGTTAGATAGTTCAACTATCTTTAAATTTGGCATTAAAATTTTAGCGCTTACTAAAATGTGACTGATATCACTATTGTAGGCTCCTGCATTCATAAAAACAGCTCCACCTACTGTTGCTGGTATACCTGTTGCAAATTCCATACCAGACAGTCCTAAACGTGATACTTTATATGCTAGTTTCATCAAATTAAAACCACTAGCAACTGTAATAGTATCGTCATTTATTTTAAGATCATTAAAATATTTCAAATTAATTAAAATCATATCATAATATTTAGTCGAAAAAACTAAATTAGAACCATTGCCAATAATTTTTGTTCGAATTTTATTATCTTTTGCAAATTCGATAACTGTTTTAAGTTCAGCAATATTTTTAGGAAAAGCAATGGCTAAAGCAGTCCCATCAACATTATAAGTATTATATTTTTTTAAAGAAACATCAGTTATAATTTCACAATCTAAATTTTTTAATTTTTCTTTTATATTCATATTATTTCCTATCTACCATTTCATGCAAAATATTATATATTTTTTGAGCACTATTTGGTATATATAATTCTTTCAAATTATTTGTCATTTCAGTTAATTTTTTAGAGTCATTAATTAACTCATCGATTTTTCTAACTAATATATCACCTTTTAAATCTTTTTCTTCTAACATAATTGCGGCATTTCGAACAGTTAGGTCAAGAGCATTTTTATATTGATGATTATTAGCGACATAAGGACTTGGAATTAAAATTGATGGTTTACCTAACGCGATAATTTCACTTAAAGTTGAAGCCCCACAACGACTAACAATTAAATCAGCCTTTTTTAAAACACGAGATTGATTATCGATATAAGGTACAACCTTGACATTTTTTGGAAATTCGTTATTTTTAATCATTTCAAATGAAGATTTTCCACTTACAAAAATAACATCATATGGTTTATTGTTAAACATATAAATTGATTTTACTAAAAATTCGGTCATTTTTTCAGAACCAAGTGAACCCATGACAATATAGACAAGTTTTCGATCATCTGTAAATCCAAATTCAGCCTTATCGATAGCTACACTATTAATCGCACTTTCACTACATGGATTACCTGTAAAAATAGCTTTACCGGCTGGAAAATATTCAAGTGTTGATTTAAATGATACACCAATTTTAGTACAATTTTTACTTAAAAATTTATTACATTTTCCTGGAATACTATTTTGTTCATGAATAAAAGTTTTATAACCCAATTTTTGAGCGGCATAAACAACAGGTCCTGTTACATATCCACCTACACCAATTACAACATCAGGATTAAATTTTTTAATAATTTCTCTACATTCTTTATAACTTTTTAAAAAACTTTTAATTGTCTTGATATTCTTAAAAGGATTTTTACCGCTTAGTCCATATATTTCAATACTTTTAAAAGGAATATTATTAGCTGGAACAATATCTTTTTCCATTCTATTATGTGTTCCAATGTAAAGAACTGAACTATCAGGTTCCATTTGTTTTATTCTATTAATAATAGCTAAAGCAGGATAAATATGTCCTCCTGTACCGCCAGCACTTACGATTACTTTCATTTTTATCACCCACTACTTAAGTATACCACATATATTGTAATTTTAGAATAAACAAAAGAATTGCTTTACAAAAATATAATGAAATAGCAAGTACTAAAAATTTACAAAATATTAAATTATTAGAAAATAACATTGGTATCTAAAAAAGAAAATTATTCAAAATAAAAAAATGCTTATGCATTTTTTTACTTATCTCCTAATTTATAAGCAATTCCAAAACCTAATAAAAATAAAATTAGACCAATTAATAATGAAGGAATAGAAAATACAAAATTTGTATTAATCACTAAATTTTGATAGATAATAGCTATAATAGAGGCGAAAATAAAACCTAATACACCATAATAAGTTTTAACCTCATAGTTTTTAAATAAAAATTCTAATACTTTGGCAATTAATAAAATACCAACTACTACCCCTATTCCAAAAGGAATTAAAACTAACATATTATTCATTAAATTAGAAAAGTTTGTTGGATCTTTAACGATATTTAAAATTGGTTTATAATAACCAAGTGTCATTAAAACAGCTGAACCACTAACACCTGGAATAACCATAGTTGCTGAAGCAACGATGCCTATAATAAATAGCAAAATATAATTAACAAAGCTCATATTTTCAAAACTTACTTCATTTTCACTATTAATAACTAATAAGAAAATTATTAATGAAAAAGTCAATAGAAAAATTATGATATTACCAATAGTAATTTTACTTCCCCTAACTTTTTTAATTAACATAGGAAGCCCACCTAATATAGCTCCTATAAAAAATAGAATCGTTGGCAAGACAAAATTATCTAACGAATATGTTATAACTTTACTAAGTAGTAAAATTGATAATACAGCACCTATTGCAATGGGTACTAAAAATTTAATATTTTCTTTTAAATTTTTAAATAAATGGCTAATACAGCCAATTAATTTTTCATAAATTCCTAAAGTTAGCGCTAAAGTTCCACCACTAACACCTGGAATAATATTAGCTAAACCAATAAAAAA
>CANROQ010000049.1 GCA_947632295.1 uncultured Bacilli bacterium | reverse complement strand
TGGAATACGAACAAAGAAACTTTGATCTTCTTCATAATCTT
The DNA here is from genome assembly GCA_947632295.1 of uncultured Bacilli bacterium. Taxonomy (GTDB): domain Bacteria; phylum Bacillota_I; class Bacilli_A; order RF39; family UBA660; genus CAJLIR01. Next base: position 7,305 of record CANROQ010000049.1, on the reverse strand, counting down.
TTAATTGTCCAGTTATTTCATATACACTAGCACGATCTTTAGGCGTAATATGTATTTCTTTTATATTATTTGCCTCGACATTTTCAATAAATTCATCATAGGTAAGATATTCAACAGTTTGATTCATTATATTTACTAGACTAAAAATAGTTATAATAAATAAAATCAAAAACACATAGGATAAAATACCTTTTTTAGCTGTTTTTTTATTCATGATTTTCCTCCTTTTTAATAGTACTTTAGTATTATATCATACTTTTCTTCTTTTGTTTTGTCAAATTTTGATTTTTTTAAACCTGGTAACCAAACAATAACTCCATTTGAATCCGTAACGATAGGCCACAAATCTCTATCTTTAGTACTAATTTTACTATCGATAAAAATATCGTTTATTTTTTTACTACCTAACATACCCTTTACATGCATTTTATCGCCATTTTTGCGACTACGAACATGAAGTGGCAATTTAACTTCGCTACTAGATAAGTAACATACATTATTATCAGTAGACGCACTTTTTTCTACTCGTTCAATATTTTTTCCATTTGGTAAATTGACATAATCGCATATTTCTATTTCATATTCATTTTGTTTAATATCATCAAACGTAAAAAGAAGCGAACTGTAAGTTTTGATAGCTTTAACACCATTTGGTAAATAAATAGTAGCATTGGCTTTTTTTGATGTCATCATATTATAAATCAAATCGACATGATGATCAGTTATTAACATTAAATCATCTTGATAGATATGTTCTAAAATATAATAAATAATTTTATTTTGAATAATATGTTCCTCTTTTAAAAATTGTGTAATATCTAGCATACCTTGAAGATATATTTTTTTAATTTTTTTCTCGACTTGTTTATCAATATAATCATTATATTCAAGTAATGTTCGACTGAATTTATAAAATTTAGCATGAACATTTTTATCTTCTTTTTTAAATTCAGGAACAATATATTTTCGGAAACGATTTCTCGTATAAACATCTTTTTGATTAGAACTATCTAATACATAATTTATTTTATGCTGCTTATCATATTTAATGATTTCATCCTTTGTAACTTTGATTAACGGTCTTACAACAATATAATTAGGCATTTTTACATATTCAGCAAAACCACTATATCCTTTTAAAGTTGAGCCTCTAACAATACGCATTAAAATAGTTTCGATTAAATCATCACCATGATGCGCAGTAAATAAATATCTAGCATGATATTTTTCAACTAATTTTTCAAAATAACTATAGCGTTTTGTTCGAGCTTCATTATGAAAATTATCATCACCATATTCTTCAATTTTCATACTCTCGAAAATAACACTATGTCGCATACAAAATTTTTCGACGAAAAGTAATTCATCAGCACTTTCTTTTCTAACATTATGATTAACATGAGCACATACAATATTTATATCTATAGCTTGTTTAATTCGCGTTAAAAGATGCAACAAAGCCATCGAATCAGGACCACCTGATACTGCAACGACAACTGTTTCACCATAATGTAAATCTAATTGGTCTAAAATGTATTTGTATGCATTTTCCATTTTTAACACTCCCCAATTTAATTTTAATACAAAACGCAATGATTTTCAATAATATTTTAATTATCTTGCCAATCTATTGGTTCGATATTATTACTAATTAAAAATTCATTTATTTTTGAAAAAGGTTTACTACCAAAGAAACCACGATTAGCAGAAAGTGGTGAAGGATGTACTGATTCTAAAATTAGATGATTTTTGTTAGTAATTAATTCTTTTTTGCTACGAGCGTAACTCCCCCATAAGACAAATACCATTGGTTTTTCACGTTCATTTAAATATCTAATTATATTATCGGTAAAAATTTCCCAACCTTTATCTTTATGTGATAATGGTCTATCTTTGACTACTGTCATAATAGAGTTTAGAAGTAAAACTCCTTGTTTAGCCCAACAAGTTAAATCGTTATTTTTTTTAATAATTCCTAAATCGTCATATAACTCTTTGTAAATATTATTTAATGATGGTGGTCTTGCAACACCTTCTTGAACGGAAAAACATAACCCATGAGCCTCATTTTCTCCATGATAAGGATCTTGTCCAATAATAACAACTTTTACTTCATCATAATCAGTATATCTTAAACAATTAAAAATATTTTCATATTTAGGATATATTATTTTATGTTGATATTCATTTTTAACAAATATTCCAAGTTTTTTAAAATATTCACTTTTAAATTCTTTTTCTAATATTTTATCCCAATTTTTATTAATCATGATACTTCCTCTTATTTCTAATTTTTTTAAAATTTTAAGATATCAAATGTTGTTAGCAATATCTACAAAAATATCGATTGACAGTTGTTCAGCCCTAACACTTAAATCAAAATTATATTTTTTTAAAATTTGCTCGATTTTTTCTAAATCATAATTTTTTAAATTATTTCTTAATGTTTTTCTTTTTTGAACAAAACTATCTTTGATCAGTTTATAAAATATATCTTCATCTTTTACTTTATATAATTTGTCTTTTTTACTAAATTCTACAACAATGCTATCAACATTTGGTTTAGGCATAAAAACATTACGACTAACATCTAATAATTTTTTTATATTAAAATGATATGATAAAAAAATTGAAAGTGAATTATATTCTCGAGTATTAGGCTGAGCACGAAAACGATCTCCTACTTCTTTTTGAACCATGACAACTATTTTATCAACATCGATGTGATCTTCAATTATTTTCATGATAATTGGCGTAGTTATATAATATGGTAAATTAGCGATTACATATAAATTTTTATATTCATATTTTGCTAAATCTTTTTCTAAATTTGCCTTTAAAAAATCTTCGTAAATTATCTCTACATTCTTATTATCTTTTAATGTTTCATCTAAAATACATTTTAAACTTTCATCAATTTCATAACATAAAACATTTTTAGCACATTCTGATAGTTTTTTTGTTAAAGCACCGGCTCCAACACCTATTTCAATAACTAAAGTATCCTTGTCAACATTTGATTTATTTACAATCGCATTAATTATATTTTCATCGATTATAAAATTTTGTCCGAATTTTTTCTTAAAATTAAAACCATTAGTTTCCATCAAACTTTTTAATTCTTTTAGTTGCACATAATCACATCCTGTTTATATTATACATTGAAAAAGAAAAAAAAGATAACAATTTCATAATATTTCAAGAAATTTACATAATTAAAGAAAAAAATATAGAAATAGTTTCTATATTTTACCAACCCCATCTTTGAACATTAAAGAAAGTTGTATTATTTGAAACGTTTGTTACACTACTTTGCGATGGAAAGGCTAAATCAAACCATACACTTCCATTATTCCAAGCGTTACGCATATCATAGCCTGTATCTAGGACAACAGCATAAAATGGAGCAAGAATTCCATTATCAACGGCAACTATTGTTCCACATGGAAAAGCACTAGTAGCAGCCGCTAATATTCTAACTTCACCATATTCTTGATCTTGATAAGTTATACCATCGTTAATTAAACTATGATAATTACCTTCTCGTGTTTTACAAGATACGTTTCCAACTATACTACATCCAGGACAATCAGGACCATAACCAGTCATTCGACCATAATAATATCCTTGATTTCCTGTACCAACTTCTACGACTTCATTAACAACATCTTTTAAAACAATTTGTGTTTTATCGTAATTGTTTACATAGACAATACCGTCTTCACCTTCAACTAGCACTTTACTTATAGTAGAAGGCAATTTATCATTATATTGATAAACAGTATTATATTTAATTGTTTGATTTTCTATATAAGAATTTTTTGTCACATCAGTATTTTTAATTTCAGTATCAACACTATTTAACATGCCAAATAATGATAAAACTGTTACTGTTAAAAAATTAACAAAATTACCTATTATTTGGATTAAGTATATATTCATATTTCACCTCAATTTGTTTCAAGTGCTAATTAAAATTATAACATACTATTTAACATAAGTCAAATTGAGCAATCGAATTCTTAGTTGTTATATTTATAACATCTTCGATTTCCATATTTTTGAGTTCAGCAATTTTTTTGGCTACTAAATAAACATTTTTAGGTTCATTTTTAGTTCCACGAAATGGTTCTGGAGTCAAATATGGACTATCTGTCTCTAATAATATATGCTTAAGGTCAATGTTTTGTACTACTTCACACATTTTTTTAGCATTTTTAAATGTTAAAATTCCACCTATACCTAATTTAGCGCCTTCCTTAATAAATAATTTAGCCATTTCTAAACTTTCAGAAAAACAATGAATAGTGACATTTACTTGATAAGCATTTTCGGATTTTAAAATATCATAGGTATCTTGAATGGCATCTCTAGTATGAATAACAATAGGTTTTTGATATTTTAAAGCCAAACGGATTTGACGAATAAAAATTTCTTTTTGTAATTCTTTATCACATTCATAATGATAGTCTAGGCCAATTTCACCAATACCTACAATATGCTTATCATTAATATGTTTTTCAATATATTGTAAATCTTTTTCAATATTTTCAGTTATTTCCGTTGGATGAATGCCTAAAACACCATAGATATTAGAATACTTACTACATAAATTTACAACATCAATATTAGAATTTGCATCAGCACCGCTTACAATCATAATATTATCTTGCATATTTTTAATAATTTGTTGAACGTCATCATAGTCTTTATTACTTAAATGACAATGAGAATCGATTAACATATAAAGTTCTCCTTTCAATATAATCATATTTTACTGTAATTTCATAATTTTTGGCAATACTTTTTGTTATTTTAAAAATTCAAAATATACCTAATAAATTAATTTTTAATAATAAAAAAATACAATTTTACTTGTATTTTCTATTCAAACATTACAATAAATTAAAATTAGTCATTATTTGCACTATTTCTTTTTATATAGAAATATCTAAGTAAAAAGAAAGTTAATACTAATAAATATATAACATCAATAACTTTAAATTCTACTAATACGCTTCCTAATGTTAGCAAGAATATTACTAAAAATGGTAGTAATATAAGAATATGTTGTTTATTGTTTTCATTCATAAAATTCCCTCTAATTTCTATTCTTTTTTTACAGCAACATATTTACTATACCAACTTTTATTATATAATTCAAACATTATTTGCATTTTGTTATCGACAATTTACACCATTTTACATAAATAATTTGTTTTACTTTGTCGATAAGTTTTCTAAGGTCTTTTCTAAATCAATTCTTTCAAATAATGGTTTAGCAGGATTTAAGTGAATTCCTAAATCCATTCCTGTAAAATCTTTAATTGAATCATATTGATTATTTTCAGTATTTAATTGATGAAATATTTCTTTGGAAGTATCTGGTAGGTAGGCTTGTAATAAGACTGCACCATGACGAATAGATTCCAATAAATTATATAAAACGGTTGCTAAACGTTCCTTTTTGGTTTCATCTTTGGCTAATAACCAAGGTGTAGTTTCATCTATGTATTTATTAGAACGTCTAAATATTTCAAATATTGCGTCAATAGCCTCAGCAATACGATAATTATTCATTTTTTCTTCAACTATATCATTTGTTTTTAATACTAAATCAATTAATTCATTATCGATTTCTTCTGGACAATTAGGTTCTAAAACCTCACCATCAAAGTATTTATGAGCCATACTTATCGTTCGATTAACTAAATTTCCTAATATGTTGGCTAAATCAGAGTTATAGCGTTCAATTAGTAATTCATTAGTGTAGTTGCCATCACTTGAAAATGGTATTTCATGAAGCAAATAATATCTAACGGCATCCACTCCAAATAAACTAGCTAATTCATCAGCATAAACGATATTACCTTTAGACTTACTCATTTTATCATTTCCAAATAATAACCATGGATGACCAAATATTTTTTTAGGTAAAGGTAAATCTAAAGCCATTAAGATAATTGGCCAATAAATCGTATGAAAACGCAAAATATCTTTACCAATTAAATGTACATCACAAGGCCAATATTTTTTAAATTCGTCACTTTCACTATCTAAATCATATCCTAAAAAAGTAATATAATTTAAAAGAGCATCTAACCATACATAAACAACATGCTTATCATCAAAGTCAACGGGAATTCCCCATTTAAAAGTAGTTCTAGATACACATAAATCTTGAATACCAGGTTTTATGAAATTATTAACTATTTCATTTTTTCGAGCAATAGGTTCGATAAAATCAGGATGTTCGTCTAAATATTTTTCTAGTCTTTGACTATAATTACTTAATTTAAAAAAGTAGGCTTCTTCCTTAGCAGAATGCACCTCACGACCACAATCAGGACATTTGCCATCAACCAATTGTGATTCAGTAAAAAATGATTCGCAAGGTGTACAATATAATCCTTCGTAAAAACCCTTATAAATATCTCCTTGGTCATACAATTTTTTAAATACTTTGGCAACTACTTTTTCATGTCCTGGATTAGTCGTTCGCACAAATTTATCATAACTAGTGTTCATCGAATCCCAAACACGTCTAACTTCTAGTGACATTTCGTCGACAAATTCTTGTGGTTCCTTACCAGCTAAGGCTGCTTTTTCTTCAATTTTTTGTCCGTGCTCATCTGTTCCTGTTTGAAAATATACATCATATCCTGTTAAACGTTTATAGCGTGCAACTGCATCAGCTAATACGATTTCGTAAGTGTTTCCTAAATGTGGTTTTGCTGATGTATAGGCAATAGCTGTTGCAATATAAAATTTTGGTTTTTCCATAAAATCACTCCTTTAATTAGTTGAACCAAAGCCACCGGTTCGATCTTTTTTTATTTCTTCTTCATTGTCAACTGTTAAAAATTTTATAAATATTCCTTGACATAAACGGTCATGCTTATGGGCTTTAAATTCTTGATTAGATTCGTTTTGTAACTTGACAAAAAGATGACCTTCATTACTTGGATTATTATAGTAATCACTTTCGATAATACCAACTTGATTACACATTCGAACATTATATTTAAAACCCAAACTACTTCTAATGACAATCATTAGCATTTCATCTTCATTAAATTTGGCCTTAATGCCAAGTGGTATTTTTTTCATCTCACCAGGTTTTAAAGTAAAATCTTCTATGACATAAAAATCATAACCAGCACTATATTTTGTTTGTCTTTGTGGTAAATTATATTCTTCATATAATTTTTTATCATCTTTAATGTCTTGTTTAAATTGTTCAAAACTTATTTTTTCAAAATATCGCATAAACACCTCATAAATACAAAAAGATACTATGAGTAT
>CANROQ010000048.1 GCA_947632295.1 uncultured Bacilli bacterium | reverse complement strand
ATATGTGGTTATATAGGTGGAATAAGTGAATGTATTGAAAAAAGTGATGAAGTAAAAGAAAGTGGTACAATAGTATATTTTAATCCAGAAACTGGCGAGCAATGTAGTAACTATCAAGAAGAAAATAGTAATAATGATAATAAGGAAGGATGTATGAAATGGTATATCTATAATGATTCAAGTGATAGTATGGCATATAATTTATTATTAGATCATAATACAACAGCAGTAACAGCATGGAATTCAAAAGGCAATAATAAAGATACAAGTGAAATAAATGCCAAATTAAGAGAAGATACAAAAAGTTGGCAAGATAATTTAAATGCAAGATTAATAAGTGCAAATGAGGTAGCACAAATAGTTGGAAACAATGATTTTAATTCAAAAATAAGTGGTTTTGATAAATGGTTCTTTTTTCAAGATTCAAGTAACAATGAATCAACAGGTCCAGGAAATTTATGTAAAGATTTAGATAGTGGTTGTAAATATGCTTGGTTGTATGATAGAACAAAGGATAATTGTAAAGAAGAATATGGTTGTGCGAATAATGCGGTAGGCTCAAATTCAACTGTTCATTATGGTTATTGGACTTCCGATTTTATTGTTGATAAATTTCCATCTATTTGGGTTGTAAATAATAGAGGAAATTTAACTGATCAAAATGCTGCTAATGCACTTCGTGGAATTCGTCCAGTAATAACAATACCTAAATCACTAATATCAAATTAAAAATATAAAATCTAGTGTGTATTTTTATTCACTGGATTTTTATTTTGAATTAAATTGGTTTTAAATCAAACAAATGTTTATATTATAACTTGTTTATGATATAATACTAATATGAGATAGGAGGGATTTTATGTATACGCCACTTTACATTAAAACAGAAAATTCGCTACTTACTAGTATGATTTCAATTGACTCTTTAATTGAGTTTGCAAAAAAAAATAATTATAAATCCCTTACTATTACCGATAATAATATGTATGGCGTTATGGAATTTTACCACAAATGTATTGATCATGATATTAAGCCAATTGTCGGTTTAGAAGTTACAATTGAAGATTGTAAATTTTTACTTTATTGTATTAATTATGAAGGCTATAAAAATCTAATTAAAATTGCGACATCTTTAAGTGATGGAACAATTAGTTATGATTTTATAAAAAATTATTGTAATGATTTAATTTGTATTGTTCCATACGAAAGTCATAATTTTTATTCCAAATTAGAAAAAATTTATAAAATAATTTATCAAGGTTATCAAAATTTAGAAGAAAGAAATCAATTAGCAGGTAATAATTTAATTTATGTAAACAAAATACTATATTTAAAAAAGTCCGATAGTATTTATTATAAATATTTACTTGGTATAAAAGATGGAATTATTTTAGAAAAAGTAAATTATACTCAAGATAATAATTATTTGATGAGTTTTGATGATGTAAAAAATAATTATCCATTAGATTTAGAAAACAATTATAAAATTACTGAAATGTGTAATTTAGAATTAAAATTTAATATGGATTTATTGCCTATTTACAATTGTCCTAATAATATGGATAGTTTTGAATATTTAAAACAATTAAGTATTGAAGGACTTAAAAAAATATTTGGCAATCAAGTAGGCAAAAAGTATATTGAACGCTTAAAATATGAATTAGATATTATTAATAAAATGGGTTTTTGCAATTATTTTTTAGTTGTTTATGACTATGTAAAATTTGCTAAAGATCACGGTATTTTAGTTGGTCCTGGTAGAGGTAGTGCGGCAGGCTCATTAGTATCATATTGTCTAAATATTACGACAGTTGACCCGTTAAAATACAATTTGTTATTTGAAAGATTTTTAAATCAAGAACGTATTAGTATGCCCGATATTGATATTGATTTTGAATATGATAGAAGAGAAGAGGTTATCGATTATTGTCGCCAAAAATATGGTGAAAAAAAAGTTGTCCCAATTATTACATTTGGGACATTGGGTGCTAAACAAGTCATAAGAGATGTTGGTAGAGTTATGGATATCGATTTAAATATTGTCGATAATTTGGCCAAATTATTAGATTCGAAATTATCACTAAAAGATAATTATCAAAAAAATAATAAAATTAAAAATTTATTAAATATTAATAAAGATTTATTTAATTTATATAAAATATCAACCAAATTTGAAGGATTAAAACGTCATAAAACGATTCATGCAGCTGGTGTTGTTATGTCTAAATACGATTTAGATGAAATTATTCCACTTGATTTACATACTGATGGTTTTTACCTAACCGGTTATTCGATGGAATATCTAGAAGAAATCGGTCTACTTAAAATGGACTTTTTAGCGTTAAAAAATCTATCGACTATTACAGATATTTTAAATCAAATAAATGAACAAGAAAATTTGAATTTAACATTTGATAGTATTCCGTTAAATGATAGTGAGGCTATTAGTATTTTTACTAATTGTTATACGCTTGGTATTTTTCAATTTGAATCGGTCGGTATGATGAATTTTATTCGAAAATTTAAACCTGATTCCCTAGATGATGTGATAGCGTCACTGGCTTTATTTCGTCCAGGACCTATGCAAAATATCGATACTTATATTAAACGAAAAAGAGGATTAGAAAAAATCGATTATCTTCATCCTGATTTAGTCGATATTTTAAAATCTACTTATGGTATTATAGTCTATCAAGAACAAATTATGCAAATTGCCGTTAAATTAGCCGGTTATAGTTTAGGTGAAGCCGATGTCTTGAGGCGTGCAATGAGTAAGAAAAAAGGCAATATTTTGCTAGCTGAAAAGGATAAATTTATAAATCAAAGTGTTGCTAGAGGCTATGATTATAATGTTGCAAGTAAAGTATTTGACTTTATTTTAAAATTTGCCGAATATGGTTTTAATAAATCACATTCTGTTTCTTATGGCATTATTGCTTATAAAATGGCTTATTTAAAAGCCCATTATCCACAATACTTTATGAAAAGTTTATTATCAAGTGTCATGGGTAGTGAGATAAAAACTAAAGATTATATTTATGAATGTAAACTTTTAAATATAAATTTATTGCGTCCTGATATTAATTTGAGTACTAATCAATATCTAATTGAAGAAAGTGCTCTACGTTTTCCTCTATCAGGTATTAAAAATGTTGGAGAATCGATAATTTCGACGATTGTATCCGAGAGAGAAAATGGTAAATTTAGTGATATTTTTGATTTTGTCAAACGAACTTATGGTAAAAATATAAATATTAAAACAATTCAAAGTTTAAATCATGCAGGTTGTTTTTTGAGTTTAGGATTAAATGAAAGAACTATCGATAATAATTTAGATTTAATTATTAATTATGGTGAAATAGGTGGTCTATTAGATAATGATGAAGCCTTAAAACCTGTTTTAAGTATTACAATGGAATATTCTAGTAAAGAACTTATGAAAAATGAATTTGAAGTATTTGGCTTTTATTTGAGTAAACATCCTGTCACGGAATATAAAATAAAATATAATACTATTAATTTAGAAAATATTAATAATTATTTTGATAAATTCATCGATGTTATCGTTTATGTCGATAAGTTAAGAACTGTAAAAACAAAAAATAACGAAGATATGTGTTTTATAACAGGTAGTGATGAGGTAACTAATTTAGATATTGTACTTTTTCCAAAAGTATATGAAATGTATAAAAACATAAAAATAGGGGACATATTAAAAATAAATGGTCATGTTGAAAGACGATTCGATAAATATCAATTAGTTGTCCAAAAAATAGAAAACATGGAGGAATAATTACTTGAAAACGGAATGGTATAAATTAAATAATGAAGAAATTTTTAAAACTTTAAAAACAAAAAAAGATGGTTTAACTAAAGAACAAGTTGCTAAACGTTTAGAAAAATATGGAAAAAATGTTTTGCCTAAAAAGAAAAAAGACGGTTTTTTTAAGATAATGTTAAAGCAATTGCTAGATCCTATTGTTTTGTTATTAGTTGTAACTGTTGTTTTTTCTTTTATAATTGGTGAAGTTATCGATGCTTGTGCGATAATATTTATCATTTTTATCGATTTAATTATGGGAACTTTTCAAGAGTGGAAAGCTGGTAAAAATGCCGAAAGTTTACAAGATTTAATTAAAGATATTGTAACAGTTATAAGAAATGGTGAAAAAATTGAAATAGAATCAGCCGATTTAGTAATTGGTGATATTGTCTTGCTAGAATCAGGTAATAGGGTAAGTGCTGACTTAAAAATTATCGAAAGTAGCAATTTGCAAATCGATGAGGCAGTTTTGACAGGTGAAAGTGTCAATGTTGCGAAAAATGATTGCGAAATTACTGACGATGTGGCAATTACTGACAGGAAAAATATGGTTTATGCTGGAACTTCTGTCGTAACAGGTAGGGCAGTTTGTGTGGTCGTCGAAACTGGGATAAATACTGAAATTGGTAAGATTGCCGATCAAGTTACTAGTTTAAAAGAAACAAAATCACCTTTGACGATTCGTATGGAAAAGTTTTCAAAACAAATTACTCTTTTAGTTATTATTGTGGCAGTTATTATTTCGGTCATTTTAATTTTAAAACAGGTACCTGGTAGTGAAATATTTTTATCAGTTGTGGCTTTATCTGTATCGGCTATGCCAGAAGGGTTGCCACTTGCTTTAACGATGGCTTTGACTATTGCATCTAATAAGATGTCTAAAAAAAATGTTATTGTTAAAAAATTAAATTCGGTAGAAAGTCTAGGTAGTTGTACAGTTATTGCTACCGATAAAACAGGAACACTAACAGTGAATGAGCAAACGGCTAAAAAAATTTTGTTGCCAAATAATTTTGAATATGATATTAAAGGAACTGGTTATGACGTAAATGGTAAAATTGTCAGTAATTATGATATAAACTATACTAAATTAATTACTAAATTAGGTGTTTTAAATAACGAAGCAACAGTAAATGAAATGGATGGAAAAACTTATTTTCATGGAGATTCTATCGACATTGCTTTTCTTGTTTTAGGAAAAAAGTCAAAAATTGATATTTCAAATGTCAAAATAATTGATAGAATTCCTTATGAATCAGAAAATAAATATTCGGCTGTTTTTTATGATGATGGCAAAATAAATTGTTCAATTAAAGGTTCGATAGAAAAAATATTAGAATTTTCAACTTTTATGAGATTAGGCGAAGATATAGTTCCAATTAATAGGGAATTACTTATTGAACAAAATACCAAATTAGCCAATTTAGGATATCGTGTTATTGCCCTATCAAGTGGCGAGGTTTCAAAGAAGGATAATTATGATGAGAAAGATATTAAAAATCTAATTTTTGAAGGAATGGTTGCTTTTATCGATCCAATTAGAGTTGAAGTTAAAGGCGCTATTTCGGAATGTAAAACGGCTGGTATTAAAGTTATTATGATTACAGGTGATCATCCACTAACGGCTTTTAGTATTGCTAAAGATTTAGGATTAGCAACAAACTTTGAGTCAATTGCTACTGGTGATGATGTAAGTAAAGCATTAGAAAAAGGCGAAGAATATTTTGATAAGTTCATTGAGAATAAATGTGTCTTTGCGCGTGTTACACCACTTGATAAATTAAAAATTGTCGAATCCTTAAAACGTCAAGGTGAGTTTGTAGCCGTTACAGGTGATGGTGTTAATGATGCTCCTGCTATTAGAGCAGGAAATATTGGCGTTGCTATGGGAAGTGGTACTGATGTTGCTAAAGAGACATCCTCAATGATTATTATCGATGATAATTTCAATTCTATTGTCGCAGGTATAAAAGAAGGTCGAACTGCCTATAGTAATATTAGAAAAGTTAGTTATATGTTACTATCTTGTGGTTTAGCAGAAGTTTTATTTTTCGTGTTATCAATTATCTTTGATTTACCTATGCCACTTGTGGCAATTCAACTGTTATGGCTTAATATTGTAACTGATGGTTTGCAAGATTTCGCTTTGTCATTTGAAAAAAGTGAAGAAGATATTATGAGGGAAAAGCCCCGAAGTACTAAAGAGACAATTTTTAATAAAACATTATTAGGTGAAGTATTAGTATCAGGTTTAACAATTGGTATTATTGTTTTTGCCATTTGGTTATATTTAATTAAAAATGTAAATATGAATGTAAACTTAGCAAGAGGTTATATTATGGTATTAATGGTGTTCATTCAAAATATTCATGTTTTAAATTGTCGTAGTGAAAAACAATCGATTTTTAAACTTTCAATTCTAAGTAATCCTTTGATAATCTTTAGTATTGTCTCTGCTATCATATTACAAATTATCGTGATGGAAGTTCCAATTTTAAGTCAATTTTTACAAACTTCAACTATACCGATGATTGATTTATTAAAATTATTTTTATTTTCTTGCATTATATTAGTTGTCATGGAATTGTATAAAGTGATAAAATTAAAATGTAAAGATAAAGTCAATATAAAAGAAATGGAGAAAAAAATATGAAATGTGTTGCAATAAAAGAAGTTAAAAAATTTGAAATTACGGATATTCCTGAACCAACTATTAAAGAAGGTAGAGTTTTAATTAATGTTCAAAAAAGTGGAATTTGTGGTTCTGATATTCACTATTGGGTTAATGGTGAACCTAAAGGACTTGTTATGGGGCATGAATTTTGTGGAACAGTCATCGATCCGGGGAATCGAGATGATTTAAAAGTTAGAGATCGTGTAACAGCGTTGCCAATTTCACCTTGTGGCAAATGTGAGGCTTGTGAAAGCGGTAATCCACAATATTGTGCTGTAACTTGGAATAATGCCGTCGGTTTATCTTTAGAAAATTCCGGCGCTTTAGCACCAAAACTTTCAGTTCGTTCGGATATGGTTGTAAAAATTCCTGATAATATGAGCGACGAGGAAGGAGCAATGGTCGAGCCAACTGCTGTTGGTTTCCATGCTGTAAGATTAGCCGATATTAAAGTTGGCGACAAGGTATTAGTAATTGGTGGAGGTATTATTGGTTTAGTTTCAGCCATGTTTGCTAAAAAGGAAGGTGCTAGTTTAGTTGCTTTGTCAGAAACTAATAGTGCTAGAGGTGAAAAATCAGTATCATTAAATGTGGCTGATGAATGGTATGATGCTAAAGATAGTAATACAGTACCAACTTTATTAGAAAAAACACATGGTGGCTTTGATGTTGTAATTGAATGCGTAGGAAATGCGGCTGCTGTCAATAGTTCTTTTACCTTAGTAAAGCAAGGTGGAAAGGTTGTTTTAGTTGGTGTTTCTACAGACGCTGTTAATATTTATTCTGTTATGGCTGTTATGAAAGAATTAACAGTTCAAGGAGCAATTGCTTATACTAAAGAAGAATTTAGAAAATGTGTCGATTTAATTGCAAGCAAGCAAATTGATGTTCGTAAATTTGTCGATGATATTGTATCATTAGAAGGTGTTCAAGCATCATACGAACGTCTAACCTCTGGTGTTGATTCAGCAGTAAAAATATTAGTTGATCCTAATAAATAGGTATATAAAAAAATTG
>CANROQ010000047.1 GCA_947632295.1 uncultured Bacilli bacterium | reverse complement strand
GCGAGTGACTACTAGCCGCTAGTAAAAGAGCCATATCATCAACATTTAAAAGCCATAAAGGAATTTTAAGTTTTTGTTCTCCGGCCTCTGTTTTATTAGTTGTATAATATTTAAAATGTAAATTAGGATTAATCTTATTTATATCTTTGAAAGCATTATGATATTCACCATAAGCATCAAATATAAAGAAATTAGATTTATAAGGCAATAATTTAGGATTACTAAAAACATTTTGTAAAAGTCTAGCAACACCACAGGATTTACCACTACCAGTATTACCAAAAATAGCCATATGATTACTAAATAAATCATTGATATCAACTCTAATTGGACAATCATCATAAAGTGGCGATACACCTAAAATCATACTACTTGGACTATCTTCACCAATAATTAAGGCTAGTTCTTCTTTCGTTATAATACGAATTTTAGAAGATAATGTTGGCTTTCTTATAACACCACCAACAAAACGTCCATTTACAATTTCACCTAAAAAGCCAATTTTAATAATTTTTTCACTAATATCTTCAATTTCACCTAATATTTTTTTCTTATCATCTTCAAAAATAACATGCATATTCATTAAATTTTCAGCGATTGGCGTTCCATCAGGAATTTCAATATGTGCAACGTTATCACTTATATATATAATTCTTCCAAACATTTTAACACCCTTTTCATATTAATCTTTCTATTTTTTTTCGAATATCATCATCGACATTTTTAAGTATTTTTTTTATTTCATTACTTTTTTTATGTAATTCTAAAATACTTTCATATTCCAATAATTTATTGTTAATTTCTTTTAATTGTTTATGAATAGCATTGCGACTAACATTATAATTTTCACTAATTTCCGACAACGACAAATTATTAAAGTAATAATCTTCAAAATAGTTTTGTTGTTTTATTGTTAATAATTTTTTATAACAATCATATAAATTAGTTAAGTATAATTGTTCTTCCATTAAACTAAAATCTCCAATATAACACTAGATAGAATAATTATGCCAAAGACAATATATAAAATACTAAGTTTTTTATTTTTATATATTGTGTAATTTGTATAAGCCATGATGAACGCTAAAAGAAATAAATAAATATTCATTATAATTGTTAATTCTGGAATATATCTAGACATTATAAAAGCAACTACAATCGCAAAAATCATCAAAGCTTGACTAAGTAAAGCAATTTCTTGAACTTGTTTTAATTCAATTTTTTGTCCTTTACTTTTTTTACTATTTTTAAGAGGTTCTAAATTACTCTTCATTTTCTTCACCTACCATATCTTTAAAAAGTCCATAGATATATTTTTCAATATCAAAAACTTGTAAATCGTCTTCTCCCTCTCCTAAGCCAACATACTTAACCGGTAAATTGGTCTCTTCTTTAATGGCTAAAACAATTCCACCTTTAGCCGTACCATCAAGTTTGGTAAGAACAATACCTGTAACATTGGTAATTTCTTTAAAACTTTTGGCTTGACTAATACCATTTTGACCAGTTGTTGCATCGATTACTAATAATGTTTCTTGCGGCGCATTAGGAATAATATTACCGATAACCTTATTTATTTTACTTAATTCATTCATAAGATTAACCTTATTTTGAAGTCTTCCAGCAGTATCGACTAAAACGACATCAATATTTTCTTCTTTAGCCTTAGTTACACCATCAAAAATAACACTAGCTGGATCGGCATTTTCGCTTGCTACAACTGAACAACCAACTCGATTAGCCCACTCTTCAATTTGTTCAATAGCTCCAGCTCTAAAAGTATCACCAGCAACCATTAAAACACTTTTACCACTATTTTTGATTTTTTTCGCAAGTTTTCCAATGGTAGTCGTTTTACCTACACCATTAACGCCAACAAATAAAATGACAGTTGGGCCAGAAGACGCATAGTTAATTTTATTGACAATAACTTGATTATTAACATAAATAATAAACATTTCATCGACGATGATCTCTTTTAAATCATCGACATCTAAAATATTTTCCGATTTTACACGACGTTTTAATTTATCGATAAAATTCATAACGGTATTAACACCGATATCAGCCATAATCAAGATTTCTTCTAATTCATCGAAATACTCATTACTAACTTTTTTATATTTTTTATTTAAAGAATTTAATTTAAAAACAAAATCTTCTCGTGTTTTCTCTAAACCTTTATCATATAAATCGATGGTTTGTTTTTCATCTTTATCTTTTACTTTAAAAACATTTTTTAATTTATCAAATATTCCCATTTTGCTCACCTATTAAAAATAATCTATATAATCGCCAAAATCAGTTCCTTGACTAACTTTTTTATCAAGCGCTATTTTATTAGTAAAGATACAAAAATCAATAAGTCCAACTTGAATAGATATATATCCATAAAAGGTTGCGAAATTAGCAATCAAACCAATTACGGATGCGAAAAATAATACTGTTGATGTATCAAAATTCATAATAAAATAAACAGTTGAAAAAATTACTTCGATCATGGCAATTAAAACAAGTATTAACATATTATAATAAAGTCTTGGATATCTTTTAACATAACGATTTTTTTTAGTTGTATAAATAATAAAATTAGGAACTATAACCATTACTAAATAAAGAACTGGAATAAACCAATTTTGTTTTAAAACATCGATAACAGTAGAAATTTCACCTAAATCCATCGAATTAAGATTAAGCGCGATTATAATCGCAACTGAACAACATAATTTAATAAAAAAGGAATTTGATACAGTTAGACAACCATTATCAATTTTATTAAAACCTGGTTCGGAAATAGTACCCATTTTTTCATTACGAAAAATCGTCGAGATAAAATTAGGACCCCATTTATAAGTAAAAAATCTTTTAAAGATGCTTAACATATTTCTCATCATATCACCTATTATCCATTTTACACTATAAATGGTAAAAATTCTAGTACTTATGGTTTTTATTTACAAAATTTCCCAAATAATATATAATATCGAATGCGAGGTGAAAAAATGTTCATAAAAAATAAATACAGTAGTGCCTTAAAAAAAATAGATAAATTCATAACTGATGACAATTTTAAAGATACTTTATATCTTTTAATAGAAAGTATAGAAAGTTTAAATGATTGTAATATATCTCTTAATTATCATAATAAATGTGGATATATTAATTATTCTAGTCGAAGAAATGCAGAAGATATTGATTTAAAAATAATTATTGACGAAAAATATATTGAATATATCTTTACTACAGGTAATAATAATCAACAATATTATGGAAAATTTTATAAAACTAAAAATCACGCTATTTCAATAATTAATAAGTATAATAATATTAGTTATAGTTCTAACAAAATTATTTCTACAAACAAAAAAGAAATTTCCTTATTTAATACCGGCTTAATCGAAACATTTAAATATATTGAGAATAATAATATATGTTATCAAATTATTTATGATAAAAAAATACCATTAGCAAATTTAGATTCAAAACTTATTAATAAAAATATTAAACAAAAATATTTTAGAACTCCACAAAATTTTTTAATTAAATTAGAAGAAAATTCCAAAGAAGACAATTTAACAAATTACTATATTGGTTATAATCCTTATAAATATTTGGATATCAATCAAAATTTAAGATCATTTAGTAAAGAAGAATATTTAAATTATTTAAACAGTGGTATTTTAGATCAAAATTTAGTTGATAATTTAAAATTTAAAAGACTACATAAGTAGTTTTTTTTATTGTGTTTTATACTACTAGACAAAAGAGAAAAAAAAAGATATAATGTTATAGTCATATTACAAAAAGGAAAGGAGTTTTTATGAAATTTTTTAATAGCGATGACACTAAAGTTTTCGCACTTGGCGGACTTGGTGAAGTCGGTAAAAATATGTATTGTATAATGCATAATAACGAAATAGTAATTATTGATGCGGGTATAACTTTTCCAGAAGGAGAACAATTAGGAGTTGATTATGTCATTCCTGATTATTCATTTTTAAAACGAAATGAAAGTAAAATAAAGGCTTTGTTTATAACTCATGGTCACGAAGACCATATCGGTGGCATTCCTTATCTTTTACAAACAGTAAATATTCCAGCCATATATGCACCTAATCAAGCAGTTGGCTTAATTAGAAGAAAACTTGAAGAAAAAAATATTCAATATAAAAATTTATTTATATATACGGAAAAAACAATTGTTAAATTTAAAAATATTCAAGTGGAATTTTTTCAAACGACGCACTCTATTCCAGATTCACACGGAATATGTGTTACAACACCTAACGGAATAATTGTCGCAACTGGTGATTTTAAATTTGATTTTACACCAATTGGTCCAGTTGCCAATTTACATAAAATGGCGGAAATTGGAACGCGTGGCGTTACTCTACTTTTAAGTGATAGTACTAATGCTTTAAATGAAGGTATGTCAGTCAGTGAATCGAAAGTCGATGAGGCTTTAAGTGATATTTTTGCTAAACACGACGGAAGAATTATTATTGCGACCTTTGCTTCGAATATTTATCGTTTAAAACATATTGTCGATACTTGTAAAAGAAATGATCGTAAAATTGTTACATTTGGACGAAGCATGGAAGCCAATATCGAAATTTCTATCGAAGGTGGTTATATTAAACATAAAGATATTTTTATAACTCCAGAAGAAAGTAAAAAACTACCATCTAACAAAGTTTGTATCTTATGTACTGGTAGTCAAGGTGAACCACTAGCTGCTTTAACAAGAATTGCTAATGGTAATCATAAACAAATAAAATTACAAGATGACGATATTGTTATTTTCTCATCATCGGCTATTCCTGGTAATGCTTTAAGTATTTCAAGAACAATCAATAAATTATATTTAAAAGGTGTTTCCGTTTATACTAATACTTCATTAAGTGATATACATACATCAGGACATGGTAATAAAGAAGAATTAAAATTGATGATTAGATTAATTAATCCTAAATACTTTATGCCTTATCATGGCGAATATCGTATGTTAAAAAGTCATGCTGATCTAGCAATCGATTGTGGCATTCCAAAAGAAAATACTTTTGTTCTATCTAATGGTGAAATTGTTTCAATCAATAAAGGAATTGTTAAATTTGCTGGTTCTATTCAAGCAAACGATATCTTTGTCGATGGTAATCGTATTGGTGATGTAAGTGGCGCTGTCATTCGCGATCGTAAAATTATGTCGAATGATGGTATTGTGGTAGTAATTGCCAATATCGATACTATAAATAATAAATTATTAGGAAGTCCTAATATTACAACCCGTGGTTTTGTTTTAGTAAATGAAAATGAAGAATTATTAAAAAAATTAGAAGAAATAAGTAGAAATGCTATCGTTAATAAACTTAAAGAACAAATTAATTATACTGATATTAAAAATGAAATAATTACCCAACTGACAACTTATATTTTCGATAAAACTGGAAGAAAACCGATTATTTTACCTGTTATTATGGATATTAAAAAAAATACTAAAGTTAATTCTTAGTATTTTTTTTTATGCAGCATCAGAAAAAAATTTATAAGCTTGGGAGGAAGGATTAACTTTAGTTAAAGTTTTTCCATTTAATTGAACGCCACTATTTAATTCATCATCCGTTTGTTTCATTGTATCAACAAATTTACGACCCTTATTTTTATCTTCAATTATAATAGAAGAAAAAATATCATCGATGTATTTCAAATCACGTTCTAAATACATTTTTTCTGTCGTTCTTTTTTCACCCATGGCTAAATTACAAGCTTGCAACAATCTTTTAACATTTAATATGCGAGATGGAGTTATGTCACTTTCAAGCATATGCATTTTCTTTTTAATATAATTGTTAATTGCTTTACTCGTTAGCCCAGCTTGATTAGTATAATATTCGATTCTTGGCGTAATTGAACTAATTATCACACTACTGTTTTCCATACTCTCACCTCAAAAATTCCCTTTTATTCTTTAATATTGTACATAATTATGCATAGAGCCTTCATTAAGTTTAGCATATAATAGTATATTTGTACCATTATAATTAAGAACTTGTTTATTTAATTCATCAATCCCTGCTAAAACTTTTTCAAAATGCTTTTTTACACCAGCACTCATATGCTTTTTTTGTTTTGATCTTGTTATCCTTTTTACCTTTTTTTCTAATTCTGCAATTTGCAAACTTAATTCTTCCATAATATTCCTCCTAGCCTAATTTTATTTTACATCTACCTTTTAAAAAGTGTCAATATAGTTGATATATTGTTTACATATGTATATGTAAACTTTAGATATTATTAGTATTTGTATTTTTTGTGTTTTTATTAAAAAAAATTAGCCATAATATAAATATCGGAGGATTTTATGAAAATTTTTACATATCTAGCAGTCTTTGGCGCTAAAATTATTGAAAACGCTTTATCGACACTGCGTTTAATTGTTGTTGCAAAAGGGAAAAAAATCTTTGGAGCTATTTTACAATTTATTATTGCGTTTGTTTGGGTTATCACAACAGGTATTGTTGTTACTGATGTCAAAAAAGATCCCTTAAAATTAGTTTTTTTCGCTTTAGGTTCTTTAATTGGTTCTTATCTAGGCAGTTTTATCGAAGAAAAAATTGCTTTAGGTCAAGATATGATGACAGTTATAATCGATAATAAATATTGTGACAAACTCATTAAAGAATTAGAAAAAAAACAATATTTTGTCAGTAAAATAAATGGGCAAAATCAAAACCAAGATATTTCTATCTTATTTATATTGAATGAAAAAAAACAACGTAAAAAAGTCATTGATATTATTCAGCAAATTGATAATAAAGCCATTATTTCAATCGAAGCAATTAAAGATATGACTTATAAAGAGGCTAAATAAGTAAATAGGAATTATCACTGATAATATAGTAATTGTTATTAATATTAGTACTTATTTTTCTTAATTTGTCTTTTTTATTAATCGTAAAGATAAAAATTTCTTTATCTTTATTAATCAATTCTAAATAATTATAACTATATAGATAAAAATCTAAATTATTAGAAATATTATTAGTATTCATAAGATATCCAATGATTAAGCCACATTTATATTGACTATATTTTGCCTTTATTTTTCTTATTAATTTATAATTAAAACTACAAATATAGATATTTAAATTTTTATATTTTTTTAAAATATTAAATAATTTAATAATAAAAATATCAAAGTCATCACTTTCTTCTTTTATTTCAATTAATAATAATTTTTGGCTGTTAACTTTCTTTAAAAATTCTTCTAATGTTGGAATATTTTTATTAATATTTTTAATTTCACTTAAATTTTTTTGTTTTACTGTATTAATATTTCCAGCATTATCTTTAATTAACATATCATGATAAATAATAATATTTTTATCTTTAGTAATTCTAATATCAAATTCAACACCTGATATATATTCTTGATTTAAACAATATAATAAAGCATCTATAGTATTTTCTTTTAAATTGTGATTATCCATACCTCTATGCGCAATAAAAGACATTCGCAACACCTAATTAAATATATTAAATA
>CANROQ010000046.1 GCA_947632295.1 uncultured Bacilli bacterium | reverse complement strand
ACATCATGGAAAAATACTCTGAAGAATTTTTAAATGAAATTTATGAAAAATATAAAGATAATGAACAAATTTTTAATAAACCAAGGGTATTTAATTCACAACAGGATGAAGAAATTTATAAAAGTTCCTTAACATCACATAAAATTGCAATACTTTATGGTAAACAAATAGAAAAAAATTGGTTGCAAAGTAATAAAGATAGTCTTATTTTTACTCAAAAGGAATATTATTATACAGATGAAGATGGTGTAGATTATTATAATGATATTTATTATTTTAAGTTAACAAATAAATTAAAACAAGAAATATTAGAAAAAAAATCTATTTATGATTGGTTAAATATAGGTTCACTTGAGGATATATGTTTTTATAAACCAGATGGCAATTGTTGGCTTGGATCAATTTCTCATGAAAATTTATGTTGGATTAATTGTGATAGCCAAGAAGAATTTGAATATTTGAAATCCATAGGAATAAAGTTTCATGAGAAAGAATACGTGCCTTTAAGTAATGATGATATATTTAATTTTCATAGTCTTATGAATTCGGATTAAGTGCAAAAGCACTTTTTTATTTTAAAAATATGTTGATTTAAATAAAATACAAAATTGATATTTTTTACCTATATAAATAATAAATATAATTAAAATAAATTTGAAGTTTATTTAATTAATAAAGAGATGAGATACTTTTATCATGAGGATTATAGTAATTTTCTTCTTGTATTAGTAGGTATTAATAACAAAATATGATATACTTATAATGGTGATGTAAATGAAGAAAATTAATTTATTATTGTTTTCTATTATTAGTATATTGTTATGTATTGGTTGTACTAAAAATAAAACAGAGAATAAATTTGATGATTTCGAACATTTTGATTTGAAAGAAAAAAGTATTAATTCTTATACATTTGAATATAATAATGAGAAAGATACTTATGCTGTTGCAGATATTACAATATCAGAGTATGCAATGAATGGTTTGTTTTACCAAACAGCACCTAATGATTATATTTTACTTGATGATATAGATTCATGTGGTGATGTGAGTGATGCTACATATAAAAATGACCGATATACTTATTTTTATCAAGATGAAGTAAATCATGAAAACAAACTTTTTATAGATAGATGTGTCGGTTTGTTATTGATAGAATATACGTTAAATAATGAGAATTTTGAAAAAAGACTGTTAAAATTTAACACATCAAAAATATCAGACAATTCTTTAGAATATGTTATGCTTACTTCTATTAAAAAGGTAGAACATGATTATATATATTTTTATGCAACTATCCATAATACTAATAGCATTGATATACCGGTTAAATGTTCATTATCCACATTGGAATGTGAATTAATTGAATTTTCAGATTGGTAATAAAATGTTTATGATATTTATATCCACTAGAATAATTCATTAAGATAATATAAATCTAAATTTTGTGATATAATAGTTTTAGCGAGTGTTTAAAAGGGTAGGATAGCATTTCTAAAAAGACATTCGCGAAAAGTTCGCGAATTTTAACAAATTATATTTAAAATTATTCAAATTTTGAAGTAAATTTTAAAAATAGTATTAAAAAAAAACGTTGAATTTTATAATAAAAATAAGGCTTTTCAAAAAATCGGCTTGGATTTGAAAGTTAAAACGGGTTACTCCTAAGCAATAGGTCGTTGGTTCGATTCCAATCGGGGACGCCATTTATGTATTTTTTACTGACATAAAGTCAGGTTGTATAAAATGTAGTTACATTAACATAAAAAAATAACAAATTTGTTTTGCTATTTTTTTATAAATTTTATAATTATTTTAATCTTCTAAATTATCAAAGTTAAATAATGGAGAGTTATAAAATTCTTCTAAAGATATTTTAAGTGTTTTACATACTTGATATATGACAGTAGAACTTGGATTAGCAACTTTACAATTAACAATATCTCTTAAAGTAGATGTAGGAATGGTGGACATTTCTGCTAATCGATTAATACTAATACTTTTTTCAAAACATAATTGTGCAATTCTTAAACTTAAAGCTTTTTTAAATAGCATAAATATCCCTTCTTTTCGTATAATATTTTATAAAAAAATAGGAAAAAATATGCACGGATATCCGTTGACTTTTATTTTTTTAGATGCTATAATAAAATAACAAATAAATTAGCATTAAAAAATAATATTTCAGTAAATTTTTAAACAGTACGTTTATTAACAAAATGGAGATTCGTTGACTTTTTTAGACAATTGTTTAAAAATATATAATAATAATTATTATATGTTTTTTTGTATAATACTACAAATTGTTATATTAAAATAATTATTTATTATTGTTAAAATAATTTAGAATAAATTGAATTTAAGGAGAATTGTATGATTGAGAATAATATTGAATTAAATGATAGACTAAAAAAATTTTGTGAAGATAATAATATGAAAATTGAATTATTTGAATTAGCAATTGTTGGTAAAGGTTATGGAACTGGTGATAGGAAACGACTGTATGGCCCTAAAAATGTAAAAAATGAAAATTGTGTATATGTAATAAAATTGTTTACAAAATATAATATAATTGTAATTTGGAATTATAGAAATAATACAAGTATGTCCTTTTCCTATATGACATTAAAAGAAAAATTAGATAAAAAAATGTGTAGATTGGATAAAGGTGAAGGAACTCATCCTCATAATCAATCTGAAGTGCTATTTGAATATACTGAAAACTTTGAAAGATTATTAAATATAATTGCTGATAAAATATAATTTAATTAATTGATATACATATTAAAAAATGGTATATTATTAGCAATAGAAAGATTATATGTATTATAAAACAGGTCTTGACTTAATGCTTGATTTAGATGATAAAATAAAAAAATTGTGGTTAAACGAAAAGAAAATTATTTGAAAGAACATAATGAAGAAAAAGAAGAAATTGAAAATAAAATATCAGTTGTAGATTCGAAAAAAATGAAAAGTTATCTCAGTTAGATAAATTAAAACAAGAAAAAACTAGCCTTATAAAAGAAATGAATGCAACACTTACTGTTCCGAATAAAATTGAAAAAGTAAAAAACAAAAGGAACAATTAGAAAATGACAAATTAAATTTTGGATTATTTAAAAGTAAAAATAATTAATACAACAAAAAATTGATGAACTTGATTTATAATTAGGAGAAACTAGAATAAAATTTAATCCACGTCTTAGTAAAGTTGATAATTTAATAGAGGAAATGGAAAATAAAATTGAAAAACTAGAAAATATAATTTTAGAAAACAAGAAAGAACTTGATAAGAAAATAGATGATTAAGATATTGAAAAAGTTGAAAATGTAAACAGAGTGAAGTCAAGACAATTGTGTAAATATCTTAATTAACAATATTTGCAACATTTTTTTGTCAATTGTTTCATTAATAGTAATAATTTGTGTATTATTGAAATTTCAAGTTTAACAATGTTAATGAAAATAATTATAAAAGAATATATTATTTACAAAATTAAATACAAGTTGGAAAGATTTAGGATTTTATAATTAATATTATCATTTTAATAAAGTTTTATATGACTTTTGATGTGAAAGGATTGAAATAATGAGAAAGATTTTATTGTTAATGTTAGTATGTATAATTAGTTTGTTTGTGGTTTGTGGATGTGAAAGCAATAAAGAATATAATGTTGTTGGATTATATGTTAATGATAAAATAAATGAAAATGGATATCAAAACTTATATTTAGTTATTGATTTTGATAGTCAAGGTAAAAACATCGAAAGAATTAGTGATGACTCTAATATAAAATTGACTATAGGCAAAAATACATATAATATTGTTAAAAATGATATTAAAACAACTGCGATATCATCTAAACATACTTTTTATAGTTATTCATATTTTGAAAGAGTTACAGGATATTATTATTTAAATGGAAAAGGAACTATTTTAGGTAAAGATGATAAAATAAAATTTTTTGCTAATTTTTTGATAAATCCTGAAGATTTAAAATCAAAGGAATTACAGTTGTCTATAAATGATAAAATTATAAAATATAAATTCGAAAATGCTAAAAACATTAATTTTATGGAAGAAATCTTAAAAAATGAAAAAAATTATGAAAAATCTTATACTTTAGCATCTTTTATATGGAGAGTAGATAATGCTTTTCAAACAGCAAATTTTTTGAGAGGGGCTTATGGAAAATATGGAGATAAAAATGTTTTTGGATTGGTATATAGAAGTTTATATAATCAATTTGATTTAAATCAAAATGGAGGACTACCTTTTGCTGAATATTACGATTATTGTCCAAATATTATAGATTATTTTTCTTCATTTGAGTCAGATTTACCAGTATTTGATTTAGATATTATTTTTGATAAATATAGTGATAGTAAAGAGTTAATTAATCAATACATCGAGGATGTTAAAAATTTAGCTAGTTGTTTAATGGATCCTACTACAACTGATGCTAAAGCATCCAAGTTATTGAATCAACTTAATGATGATTATAAAAAATTATGTGAATCTTTAGCAATTTCGCCATTAAGTGTATATTAAAATTTGGTAGAAAAAATTTAATGAAAGGTGGAAGAGATAAAAAATGAAAAATGAAAATACACTAATTAAAAGTAATTTATGTAATATAAAAAACATTTCAATTATAATATTAGTAATAGGAAGTATTATAGGATTAATAGTATTTTTATTTATGGCATCAAATTGGAAATCATTTAGAGTGGCAACTAGTCCATATTGCTTTGCACAAAGTGTGAAGATTGGAGGTAAAAACATTACAATTCCTCCAGATAAGAAAAAGTGTGAAGAATATAAAAATATGTCTTTATTAACTTTTATTAAACAAGATAATCAAAACTCTTACTGGATTGTATTAGCTACTATAATTACAATTTCAATTGTTGTTTCTTTTTTAAACTATAAATGCTTTTCAAAACAAGAATTAATTGTTTCTAAAAATAGAGTTTATGGAACTAAAATGTTTGGAAAATGTTTTAATATTCCTTTAAAATCTATAAGTAGTGTTGAATTAGCCACATTAAATGGAATAAAAATATATTCTTTTTCCAATAAATTAAAATTTATGTGGTTAAAAAATAATAAAGAAATTTACGAAATAATTAGTAGTCAATTAGTTGATAATAAAAAATAATAAATGGAGAAATGAAAATGAAAAAAATAGATTGTATCAAAATATTATGTTTAGTAGTTTCTTTAACCTTAATATGTGGTTGTGGTAAGAGTTCTACATTAGATTCGAAAGAATCTAAATTACAAGAAATAATTAAAGAAAATTATTATGGTTATGGTTGGGGACAATATAATACTGAAGGAATAGTTTGTGAAGAAATTAAAGATGCAGTATCCGCTACAGAATATTTTTTTGTAACAAGTGATGGTAGTCTATATAAATTTAATGGTCAAAAAATATTTTCTAATAATAAAAATTGTATGAAAGTAGATTATGGAAATAACAATATTTCGTATATTTTATTAGATGGACTTTATGATGAAAATAATAATTTGATTTATAGTATTAATTATGATGGCAATAGCCAAGAAGTTCTTTCTATAAGTGATTATAGAGCTATTAAAGGTTATGATCCTTCTGATTATTTACATAGTTCAAATATTGATGATGATTTTGATTTAGTGTCGTATGGTGGTAAAAATAACATTTATATCAAAGATCATACAGTATTTTGGTATCCTTGGAATAGCAATGGTGAAACTAAAGAAAAGAAAACATATGAAATTCCTTCAAACGAAAATATTTTAGGATTATATGGTGCTGTTATTAAAACTGATAAAAATTATTATACATTAACTATAACAAATGAAGAAGAATGCAATAAATATGCAGACATTAAATGTAATATTGGTTTTACAAAAAGTAGTTTCAGTGAAATGTATGATGATATAATATTTTTGAGTGATGATATACTTATAGATAAAGATTGGCATGTTTATGGTCATGGAAAATCATATAATTTAAATGGTAATTAAAGGATAGCATGGCTATTCTTTTTTTGATCAATTTATTTTAAATATTAAAATATTTATTATATACCATTTTTTATAATATTTAAATTTATATGAATTAAATGTTCTTTTTTTTGATTTTATTTATAATTGGTAAACAAAAATATATAATAATTTGCAATTTATGAAAGTAAAGGAACAATTTAAATATGTTTAAAATTAAAATTCAAATTTTGAAGAAAATTTAAAAAATAGTATTTGAAAAAAACGTTGGATTTTATAATAAAAATAAGGGTTTCAAAAAAATAGTTTGTATTTGAAATTTAAGTCGATTTTCTCCTAAGCAATAGGTCGTTAGTTGAGTTCAATCGGGGACGCCAGATTGTTAGAAAATGTCTTGATTTTAAACGATTTCAAGGCGTTTTTAATTTTTTAAAAATTGATATAAAGTGATACAACATGATTTGTCATAATATTATTATTTATATCTTATTATTCATCCCATTTGTTGCTTATTTAAAAAGAGACGTTAAAAATTAAATAATTAGTTAGATATTAATAATATTTAAATTACAATCAAAAACATAATATCATTTAACTAATTCAACTATAATTTTTTTGTTTATTATAATTGTATATATAATTCATGGTATGCTATAATGATAAAGATATGATGAGGTGATAGAATGTTAGTTAACAATATTATTGATGGAGAAATATATATAAAATTGATGAATTATATCTTTCAAAAATGTGATGTTTTCTCATTATTTCGACTAGAAGATTATCATGCAAAGTCTACAAAGAATAGTTTGGATGTTATTCTATCTACAGAAAATTATACTGTAGAAGACATCATGGAAAAATACTCTGAAGAATTTTTAAATGAAATTTATGAAAAATATAAAGATAATGAACAAATTTTTAATAAACCAAGGGTATTTAATTCACAACAGGATGAAGAAATTTATAAAAGTTCCTTAACATCACATAAAATTGCAATACTTTATGGTAAACAAATAGAAAAAAATTGGTTGCAAAGTAATAAAGATAGTCTTATTTTTACTCAAAAGGAATATTATTATACAGATGAAGATGGTGTAGATTATTATAATGATATTTATTATTTTAAGTTAACAAATAAATTAAAACAAGAAATATTAGAAAAAAAATCTATTTATGATTGGTTAAATATAGGTTCACTTGAGGATATATGTTTTTATAAACCAGATGGTAATTGTTGGCTTGAATCAGTTTCTCATGAAAATTTATGTTTGATTTATTGTGATAGCCAAGAAGAATTTGAATATTTGAAATCCATAGGAATAAAGTTTCATAAAAAACAATACGAGCCTTTAAGTAGTGATGATATATTTAATTTTCATAGTCTTATGAATTCTGATTAAGTGCAAAAAGCACTTTTTCTTTTTTTTTAAATTCAATAATATGAAAATTTTTAGTTATCTTATTTATTGTCAAATATGTTTTAATTGTGATAAATAAATTAAATATATTAATTGATTAAAAAACGACAAAATTAAACAAATTAATTTTATTAACATCTTATATAACTAGTCACTTAATATCTAATTTAGTACACTTATAGTGCTATTGAAAAATTTTCTCAATTATCTGTTGGAGTTAAAACATTAAAACTTAACAAAAATTAGTAACAAAAAATATTGTTACTTTTTCATATTTAATATTATATAGTTATACAAACATTAAAAAAATTTACATTTTAACGAAAAAATATGTATAATAGTATTTAAGGAGGAAATATTTATGGAAAAAAATAATCATATTGAATCGTTTAAACGTCATAATCTTTATGATGAAATTTGGATAAAAGAAAAAATGGCGAAAGTTAA
>CANROQ010000045.1 GCA_947632295.1 uncultured Bacilli bacterium | reverse complement strand
TGACGATGCAGGAGTTTATTTAATTCGAAAAAATCAAATCTTTAGTGAAAATTTAGAATATAAAATATTTGATTTAACAAACATAGATGAAAATAACAAAAACAGTAAAAATTATGAATTAGTTAATTTATTTAAAACAACTAATTTAAATAAATTAAAAGAAATAATAAAAACCAAAGAATGTAGAGAAATATTAGAAAAAATGGAAATATATAATCAAGAGGAAGAGGAGTATAGGAAAATGGATGAAATATATCAAAAAATGTTAAATGAAAAATTAGATTATACCTCAATTTATAAAGGAGGCGTAGATGCTGGATTTAATCAAGGTAAGGCTTTGGGAATAAGTGAAGGCAAAGCTTTGGGAATGAGTCGAGGAAAAGCCTTGGGAATAAGACAGGGTAAAAATAATGAAAAAAGAATAATTGCGAAAAATATGTTAGAAGAAAATATCGATGTTGCTTTAATTTCTAAATATACGAATTTATCCATTAAGGAAATTAATGCTTTAAAGTAAAGTATATCGCATATATATGATTATTTACAAATTACTTTAACCATGTTAAAATTATATCGAAAAGAGGTATATATATGTTAATAATTGGTTCTCATGTTTCTTTTAATAAAGCAACACAATTAGTTGGTAGTGTTTTAGAATCATTAAGTTATGGAGCTAATACATTTATGTTTTATACTGGTGCACCTCAAAATACATCGCGTTATCCCATTGATTTAGAAAAGACAAAAGAGGCTTATCAAATGATGAAAGATAATAATATCGATTTAGATAATGTGGTTGTACATGCTCCATATATCGTTAATCCAGCTAATTCGGATAATTTTGATTTCAATGTCGAATTTTTAAAAAATGAACTTAAAAGAGTGGAACAATTAGGCGTAAATAAAATTGTACTTCATCCAGGAAGTCATGTAAAATTAACAAAAGAAGAGGGCTTAAAAAATATTATTGCTACTTTGAACGCAGTTATTTCTCCTAGTGTAAATGTGAAAATTTTACTGGAAACTATGGCTGGTAAAGGTACAGAATTAGGTACTAATTTTGATGATTTAAAATATATTATTGATAACATAGAATATAAAGACAAAATTGGTTTATGTTTAGATACTTGTCATTTGAATGATGCTGGTTATGATATAGCCAAATTTGATGATATTTTAGATGAAATCGATAAAAAAATTGGTCTTGACAAAGTAGGTTGTATTCATATAAATGATAGCAAAAATGCAAAAGAATCGCATAAAGATCGTCATGAAAATTTAGGATTAGGTACTATTGGTTTCGATAATTTAATAAATGTTATATATAATAAAAGACTACAAAATATACCTAAAATATTAGAAACTCCTTATGTTACTTTTGATGATACAACTAAAGAAAGATTATATCCACCTTATAAATTTGAAATAGAAATGATTAAGAATCAAAAAAATAATCCAAATTTATTAACTGATATCCGTGAAGAATATAGAAAATAATTTCTATATTTTTATTTTAAAAATTTTTGATATTTTTGTTTATATTCAAAATATAATTGCTCGATTTTTTTAGCCTTATTACTATCAAATTTTTTTCTTATTTCACAAATAGCTACATCATCATTATCTAAAATTTTTTGCCAATTATTTTTAATAAAGTAGAAACTATCATTAGTTTCTTCTTTTGTTAGTGAAATATTATTATTATAGGCAAAATTTTTAATATCTTCTAAAGTTAATTTATCAATGTATTTTTTTAAAATGAAGTATTTCATATCATCACCATTAATAATATATTCTAAATTAGGTTAAATAAGAATAAACTAAAGTAAAATCCATAAAATATTATTAGGTGATTTTATGTATAAAAGTGTTGCTTTACCATATTCTTATAATTCTTTACAACCAATTTTAAATGAAGAGACCATTAATATTCATTATAATAAACACTATTTAGGTTATTTAGAAAAATTAAATAATTTCCTTAATAGTTATAATTATGATTATCGTTATACTAAAAGTGAATTAGT
Organism: uncultured Bacilli bacterium; assembly: GCA_947632295.1. Classification (GTDB taxonomy): domain Bacteria; phylum Bacillota_I; class Bacilli_A; order RF39; family UBA660; genus CAJLIR01. The sequence goes on along the minus strand of CANROQ010000045.1, from coordinate 5,989 downwards.
TAAACATATCGATGAGGTACCAATTAATGTTAGAGATGATGTCTTATATAATTTGGGTGGTGTTTTAAATCATGAATTATATTTTTATTCGATGGGTGATAAAAATATAAATATACCGATTGGTATTCTTAGAAATAAAATAAATGAGCAATTTGGTAATTATGATAATTTTAAAAAAGAATTTATCAAAACTGCTAATTATTTAGTTGGTTCTGGCTATACTTTTTTAGTTGTCAATAAAAATGGCGATTTAGAAATTATGAATTTACCAAATCAAGAAACACCTTATCTTTATGATTTGATACCAATTATGGCTCTCGATTTATGGGAACATGCTTATTATTTAGTTTATCGCAATAGAAGAAGTGAATATATTGATAAATTTTTTGAAATTATTGATTTTAATAATATAAATAAAAATTATGAAAACGCCTTATCTAAAATCCCAAAAAAATAAAAAATCAATTTATAAAAGTCGAAAACAAAAAAGAAATTTAGAAGCAATAATTTTAAAAAGATACAATATATTAATCGTGTTAATTATTTTACTTAATGTTGTTTTGCTTATAGGTTTATATTCAGTGCAAATTGTTAATCATACTACCTATTTAGAAAAAAAACAATCTTTAAGTGTTCAATTAGTTGAAGGTTCGACGGCTCCTCGTGGAAGGATTTATGATAGAAATATGCGGTTAATTGTCGATAATGAACCAGTTAAAACTATTACTTATAAAAAAATATCTAGTGTAAAACCAGCTGATGAAATTAATCTTTCTTATACTTTAGCTGATATTTTAGATATGGATATTAGTAAATTAACGGAAAATGATTTAAAAAATTTTTGGATTATTAATAATTCTAAAGAAGCCAATTCAAAAATAACAAAAGAAGAATGGAGTGAGTTAAAAGCACGCAAGATAACTAATGCAGATATTGAAAAGTTAAAAAAAGAGCGCATAACGGAAGATGAACTTAATACTTTAGGTGATATTGATAAAAAGGCAGCTTATATTTATTCTTTAATGAATACTGGTTATTATTATGATACTAAAGTATTAAAAAGAGGTAATGAAATTAGTGATTGGGAATATGCTTATATATCGGAAAATTTAGAAAATTTAAAAGGTATAAATACAGAATTAGATTGGGAAAGAACTTATCCTTATGGGAATGTTTTTCGCTCTATTTTAGGCAATGTTTCGTCATCTTCTAGTGGTATTCCTTACGAATTAAAAGATTATTATTTATCTAAAGGTTATAATTTAAACGATCGAGTTGGCTTAAGTTATTTAGAATATCAATATGAAGATTTTCTAAAGGGAGAAAAAAATATTTATGAATTATCAGCTGACGGAAATTTATCGTTAAAAAAGGAAGGAATGCGTGGTAATGACATAATTTTAACAATCGATATCGAATTACAAAAAGCTGTTGAAGAAATTTTAGAAAAACAGTTATTGATTACTAAAAATGAACCTAATACAGAATTTTATAATCGTTCTTTTGTCGTTATTACCGATCCTAATACTGGTGAAGTTTTAGCTATGGCTGGAAAACAAATTATCTGGAAAGATGGTGACTATAAAATTTATGATTATACGCCTGGAATATTGACATCTCCTGTTGCCGTCGGTTCAGTTGTAAAAGGTGCTTCACATATCGTTGGTTATAATACTGGTGCTTTACAAATTGGTGAAGTCCGTGATGATAGTTGTATTAAAATTGCCGCTACTAAAGAAAAATGTTCATGGACATATTTAGGTAGTGTTAATGATATAACGGCTTTAAAATATTCGTCAAATACTTATCAGTTTAGGACGGCTATAAAGGTTGGAAAAGGTTATTATCAATATGATAGTCCTCTTAAAATCGATGAAAGTGCTTTTGATATTTACCGTAAAACTTTTAATGAATTTGGACTTGGTGTAAAAACTGAAATTGACCTACCAGTTGAAAGTTTAGGGTATATTGGTGAAAGTAGACAAGCAGGTTTGTTGTTAGATTTTTCGATTGGTCAATATGATACTTATACACCAATTCAACTTTCTCAGTATATTTCGACAATTGCTAATGGTGGTAAGCGTTTAAAATTTAATTTATTAAAAGAAGTTCATTCTAGCATCGATGATTCGATTATCGAAAAAACTGAGTCGACTATTTTAAATACAGTTGATACAAAAGAAGAATATTTAAATCGTGTAAAATTAGGCTTTCGAGAAGTTTTAACCGGTGGAACTGGTTATGGTTATATCGAACAACAATTTAATCCTGCTGGTAAAACAGGAACTAGTCAAAGTTTTTTAGATAGTGATGCCGATGGCAAAATCGATAAAGAAACACTTACTAATACTTTTATAGCCTATGCACCATATGATAATCCCATTGTAACTTTTACGATTATTTCGCCTGATTATACGCATTATTATAATGGCAATTCTTATCAATCGACAGTTAATAAGCGAATATCTTATGAAGTTTCAAAAAAATTCTTTGAAATTTACCAATAATTTGTTATAATAGTATGTAGTTATCAAAAGGAGGGAAATTAGTATGGCTAAAAAAGGAGAGGCTAGAGAAAGAATTACTCTAAAATGTACTATTTGTGGTGAACAAAATTATCGTACGGAAAAAAATAAAAGAAATACTCAAGATCGTTTAGAATTAAATAAATTTTGTCCAAAATGTCAAAAGACAACACCACATAAAGAAACAAAATAATAAAATTATAACACTATTATAACAAGGAGGTGCGAGAAAGTGGTAAATGCTAATGATATAAAAAATGGAATGACAATATTATTTGAAGATAATATTTATGTTGTTTTAGAATTTTCTCATGTTAAACCTGGGAAAGGTGCAGCTTTTGTTAAGGCTAAATTAAAAAATTTAAGAACTGGTTCAATCGTTGAAAAAACATTTAATAGTAGTATTAAATTAGAAAAAGCAATGATTCAAAAAGTTGATATGCAATATCTATATAGTAGTGGAGACAGTTACAATTTCATGAATATGGAAACATATGAACAAATTGAAATTCCTGCTAGTAGTTTAGGTGATGACGCTAAATTCTTAAAAGAAAATTTAAGTGTTAATATAACATTTTATGAGGGAGAGGTATTAGGAGTTATTCTACCAGATAAAATTGAATATACTATTACTAAAACTGAACCTGCTGTAAAAGGAAATACAACTAATAATGCTACAAAAGAAGCAACAATTGAAACAGGTTTAGTTATAAAAGTACCATTATTTATTGAAGAAGGCGAAAATGTTTTAGTTTCAACTAGTGATGGTAAATATGTATCAAGAGCTTAAAATAATTTATCGATTATGATAAATTATTTTTTATATAGTATGAAAGTCATTCCTAAATTATTAAATATTATAATGTTATTAATTTTATTAAAATCATAATTTTTAAATATTTTTGTTAATACTATTTGAAAATTTAATAATAAATGATATAATATTATAAATAGTAGGTATTTATATTAATGATATGAAATTTGTTTGCTACTATTTCCGTTATTATATATATTGATATGATATATAAATATAGTTAAAAAATTACAAAGATTTGTTAATATAATATAAAATTATAAGTTGAAGTAATTAAAAGTATTCACACTATAATGCAATTTTGGAGGGGCATTTATGAAAATGTTTTACAATATGAATAATAAGAGAAAAAAAGTATTAGGCTTTACATTAATAGAATTATTAGCAGTAATGGTAATATTATCAGTGATTGCGTTAATCGCGGTACCATTTATATTGCAAACAATAAATAGTGCAAAATTAGCTTCAGCTGAAGATTCGACAATGGGAGTAGTATCAGCTACAAAAAATTATATTGCCAATTTGATTGTAAAAACTGATGGTTATTTTCCAGCTGATGGATTATCGTTTACATGTAATGAAAGATGTATATTAGAAAATGATATGCCTGATGAGTATGATTTTAGTTCTTTGAGGGAACTTGATATTGATGGAAGAAAACCAAAAGGTGGTAAGGTAGATGTAGGTAGTGATGGAAAAACTATTATAGTAACTAATTTATTAATAGAGGATTATATATGCAATTATCCAGTAAATGGAACGGCATCATGTATAGAAAAAGGAAATTTTTCGAATAACGATAATATGTTAGTAAAACCAACTGCAACTATATCTCCAAATGGTTGGGCACAAAGTAAGACAGTAAAAATAAAATATATGGGGAGTGGTTCATACCTACTAAAGCCTTCAGTAAGTGTTGTTTCAAGTATATCAGCAACGTCTTGTGTTGAAATGAATAATATGGAATATAGATGTAATGGTGATAATGTCTTAAAAGGGGGATTATTAAAAGCTAATACATGGTATAAAGTAGAAGATAATCCAACTTTAACTTTGACATCTAATGGAAATATTCTATTTAAAGTAATTGGTACTAATGAATATAAAGATGGTGGTTCTATCACTGTTACAGAAATTGATACAACACCTCCAACGGAAGTAGGATTTACAACTGAAGCAACATCGAATAGTATTGAGGTAAGAGCAAGTGGAAAAGATTTAGAATCAGGAATAGTAAGATATCAATTTAGTAAAGATAATGGTGCAACTTGGTTACCAGTTATTCCTCAATCAAATTCTAGCTATATTTTTAATAAATTATCTAGTACAAATTATAATATAAAGGTAAGAGTATTTAATGGAACTATTGTTAATAATGAACAAAATAATAAAAATACAAAAGAAAGTGCTGCAAAGGTAATAACAGTTGGTTCATTAAATACACCTTTAGCTACTAAACCAAGTCCAGATGGATGGAGTCAAAGTAAGACAGTAGCAATAACATATACTGGGTCAGGAGCATATTTATTTAGACCAAGTGTCAATGTGACAGCAAATGTGGATGCAACAGTTTGTTCAAGTACTAACAATGGCTCATATACATGTAATGGTGGTAAAATTTCATCAGGTGGAACGCTTGTAGGTGGAAGATGGTATAAAGTTGATAAAAATCCAATATTAACATTTACAAGTACAGGAACATTAGTATATAAAGTGGCAGATGGAGTAAATTATAAAGATGGTGCATCAATAAAAGTTGAAAAAATTGATACAACTGCTCCTTCATCAGCAACATTTACAACGAGTATAGTAGGAAGTAATCTAAATGTCAAAGCTAAAGGAATAGATAATGAGTCAGGTATTGTTGCATATCAATTCAGTAAAGATGATGGAGCAACATGGGAGCCAAGTACACCACAAAATACTGATAGTTATGTATTTCGTAATTTGTCATCAGGTAATTATAAAATAAGAGTAAAAGTGATTAATGGAACATATGTAAATAATAAATCAAATAGTATGAATACAACAACTAGCGAAATGAAAAGTTCCGAAATCATTTCATTAGTAGCACCAACTGGTGGGATATCAAGTCCAAGTGGTTGGGCACAAGCAAAGACAATACAAGTTAATTTTAGTGGAGATGGAACATATTTGATAAAACCAAGTGTGAATGTAAAAACTAATTTAGTTGCAACTCAATGTATTGAACAAACAGAAACAAGTTATACATGTAATGGAACGACAATACAAACTGGTGGAACATTAGTTGGTGGTCAATGGTATAAAGTAAATTCGAGTGTAACACTAACATTTGAAACAGCAGGGAATATAAAATATAAAGTCGTAGGCGGTGGAAGTGCTACTATTATGGGAAGTTCTAATGTAGATAATATAGATAGAACAGTGCCTACGGCAGCATCATTTACGACAAGTGTAAGTGGAAATAGTGTTGCAATAACAGCAAGTGGAACTGATGGAGAATCAGGAATATCAAGATATCAATTTAGTAGCAATAATGGAAATACATGGGTACCAAGTGAACCTCAAACAACCGCAAATTATACATTTAATGGTTTAGCAAATGGAACATATAACTTCAAAGTAAAAGTAATAAATGGTACATATAATAATAACAAAGTAACATCAT
>CANROQ010000044.1 GCA_947632295.1 uncultured Bacilli bacterium | reverse complement strand
CATTATATTTTAGATTTTATTAAATAAATAGTTTGATAGAAAAATGAAAGTTGTTTAATTTAACTAAAGAAATAATTTGTTATTTACAATTTAATTTTTAAAGTTATGTTAATAGTAAGGTAATACATAATAACGATGAAGGTTATAAGTTAAAAGTATATTATAATTATTAGAAAAATAAATATATAATGAATGAAAAGTCATTTAAAATTTAATGACTTTTTTTCTTGTATTATAATAGCATTTATTGTATAATTTTAATCAGGTGATATGGGTTTTAAATTTTTTGGTTAGTGAATAATATAAGATATGAATTAATAGTTTGGAGTATATATGTGGAAGATTGAAAATGTAGAAATTCAAAATCAAGTTGTACTAGCACCTATGGCTGGAATTTGTAATAGTGCTTATAGACATATTATTAAAGAGATGGGTTGTGGGCTTATTTATGCTGAAATGGTTAGTGATAAAGCCATTATGTATGACAATGAAAAAACTTTAGATATGCTCTATATGTCTGATTTTGAGCGACCTATATCGCAACAAATTTTTGGTAGTGACAGGGAATCATTTGTGATTGCTGCTAAAAAAGTATATGAGACAATGCATCCTGATATCATCGATATTAATATGGGGTGTCCTGTTCCTAAGGTGGCGGTACGTAGTCAAGCCGGTAGTGCTCTTTTAAAAAATCCTGCAAAGGTTAGAGAAATAATTGAAAATGTTGTTAAAAGTGTACCAATTCCCGTTACAGTTAAAATTCGAAGTGGTTGGGATGCAAATAGTATTAATGCTATCGAAATTGCTAAAATAGCTGAAGAAGCTGGAGCAAGTGCTATTGCCGTACATCCTAGAACTCGTAGTCAACAATATAGTGGTAAAGCTGATTGGAATATTATAAAACAAGTTAAAGAAAATGTTAAAATTCCCGTTATTGGTAATGGTGATATTAAATCTTGTTATGATGCTAAAAGAATGTTAGAGCAAACTGGTTGTGATGCAGTGATGATTGGACGGGCTGCTTTAGGTAATCCTTGGTTAATTAAGGAATGTGTGGATTATTTAGAAAAAGGTATCCAACCAAATAAAGTTACTGATTTAGAAAAAATTGATATGATGTTAAAACATTTTGAATATCTTTTAAAAATAAAACCTGAAGGTATTGCAGTTAAAGAAATTCGTAGTCATGTTGCTTGGTATTTAAAAGGTATTAAAAATTCCGTTAGTGTTAAAACGCAAATATTTAAATGCACGACTAAAGAACAAGTTCAAGATATTTTATTGAATTTTAGAAAGGAACTATATGAAGATAAATAAAGCAAGTTTCCAAAAAAGATTACTAGCGTATTTAATCGATATTATTATTGTATTTATTTTAGTTATGTTTTTAGAAATGTTATTGCCTAAAAATAATAATATTAGTATTTTAAATCAACAATTTAATGATTTAAATGATACCGCTGGAAAAATGGAATTGGCAGTTTATTTTAAAGAAGCAACGATACTATTTCGCGATTTGGATAAAGCCAAAGTCATGTATAGTGTTCTAAATGCTGTTTTGATTTTTATATATTTTATTTTTATACCATATTTTTTTGATGGCAAAACATTAGGTAAAAAAATACTTAAAATAAAAACAATTCGTAATGATAAGGAATGCTTATCACTTAAAAATTTAGTAATTAAAAATATGATTGATACAGGACTTATGTATATGTTGGTTTCTTTATCCTTAATGTATATATTACCAAGTGTTCCATATTTTATTTGTACATTTGTTTTTTCAATTTTACAAATTTGCTTAATTATAATCAGTATAGTTATGATTATAACTAGAAAAGATAAAAGAGGTTTGAATGATATATTAAGTGGTACTAAAGTTATAGAAGATAATGATAATATAGAGGTGGAAAAATGAGAGAATTTAGTGAACAAGAATTAGTTAGAAGGTCAAAGATTGAAGAAATTAGAAAATTTTGTAATCCATATCCAGAAAAATATGAAGTTACTCATAGTTTAAAAGAAGCAAGTACATTACCTGATGAGTCTTTAGATATTAGTGTAGCAGGTCGTATTGTTTTTATGCGTAAAATGGGTAAATTAAGTTTTTTGAAATTACGTGATATCGAAGGTGAATTACAAATATCTATTAAAATAGATTTAGTTGGTGAAGAGGCTTATGAATTTTTTAAAGCGAATATCGATGTTGGTGATTTTATAGGGGCTAAGGGTGAAATTTTTACAACACATACTGGCGAAAAAACATTGCGTGCTGATCATTTTGCATTTTTAGGAAAAGCTTTAAAACCACTACCTGAAAAATTTCATGGTTTAAATGATATTGAGACAATTTATCGTAATCGTTATGTCGATTTAATAATGAACGAAGAATCACGTACTAAATTTTTATTTCGTAGTAATTTAATTCGCGAAATTCGTAATTTTTTAAATAACCATGGTTATATTGAAATTGAAACTCCTATTTTAAATAATAAAGCAAGTGGGGCTTTAGCTAAACCATTTACAACTCATCATAATGCTTTAGATATCGATTTGTATTTACGTATTGCGCCTGAAACTTATTTAAAAAGAGCCATTGTCGGTGGTTTTACTAAAGTCTTTGAGTTTGCAAGGTGTTTTCGAAATGAAGGAATAGATGCAACACATTTACAAGATTTTACGATGCTAGAAGGTTATGGTGCTTATCTAAATTATAAAGATAATATGAAATTTTTACGTGAGATGCTTCAAACTATTGTTATGAATTTATTTGGCAAGTTAGAACTTACAATCGAAGGAAAAACTATCGATATTAGTGGTGAATGGGAAGAAATTTCGATGCGTGATTTAATTTTAAAATATTCTAATATTGATATTTATGAATTCGATACTAAAGAAAAGTTATTGGATAAAATTAAATTGGAAAAATTAGAAATAGATAGTGAAACACCATTAGAAGATTTAGGTTATGGCAATTTGGTTGACCAATTATATAAAAAAGTTGCACGTCCATATGTAGTTGGGCCTATCTTTTTAACGCAACATCCTATTAGTTTATCACCACTTGCGCGTGCTAACGACGAAAATCAAAATTTGACCGATCGTTTTCAACTTATTATGAATGGTGCAGAAATTATAAATGCTTATTCTGAATTAGTTGATCCAATGGAACAAGAACGTCGTTTAATTGAACAGGCAACATTGAAGGCCAATGGTGACGATGAGGCTATGATGATGGATTATGATTATATTGAGGCTATGGAATATGGTATGCCACCTATTTCTGGTTGGGGAATTGGAATTGATCGTTTAGTGCAAATTTTAACTAATTCTGATAATATAAAAGATACGATAATGTTCCCACTTATGAAGCCAATTGATAAAAATAATTAAAATATTTTAATAATAGAAAGAGTGAAAAAATGAAAATATTAGCTGTTAATGCTGGTAGTTCTTCTTTAAAATTTCAGGCCTATGAAATGCCTGAAGAAATAGTTTTAATTTCAGGTGTAATTGAAAGAATTGGAATTGCTGGTAGTTTTTATACTATTAAAATAAATGGTGAAAAAATAAAAAAAGAGATGGAAATTAAAGATCATAGACAAGCTTTTGAACTTGTTGTTAAAGAATTATTGGAAAATAATATTGTAAAATCTTTAGATGAAATTAAAGGTATTGGCAATAGAGTTGTTCAAGGGGGTTCTTATTTTGATAAAACAGTAGTTGTCGATGATGAGGTAATTTCTAAAATTGATGAATTATCTCCACTTGCTCCATTACATAATCCAGCCGCTATTACGGGTATTAAGGCAGCACGGGAGGTTATTCCTAATGCTATACAAACGGTAGTTTTCGATACGGCTTTTCATCAAACGATGAGCGAGGTAAATTATCTATATGGTTTACCTTATGAATGGTATACAAAATATGGTGTTAGACGTTATGGTGCTCACGGTACTAGTCATAAATATTTAGCGTTAAAAATGTGTGAAATAATGAAAAAAGACGATCTTAAATTAATTACTTGTCATATTGGAAATGGCTCTAGTATAAGTGCGATTAAAAATGGTATTTGTGTTAATACCTCAATGGGTCTTACACCTAATGCCGGATTAATTATGGGAACTCGTTGTGGTGATATCGACGCGACTATAATTCCTTATATTATGGAAAAAACTGGTATGAGTATTAAAGAAGTCGATAATATTATGAACAAACAAAGTGGCTTTATCGGTATTAGTGGTGTTAGTACCGACTATCGTGATATCGATGCTGGTATTGTAAATGGTAATGAAAGATGCCTTTTAACTGAACAAATATTAGTTCATCGAATTGTTGATTACATTGCTAAATATTATGTTGAATTAGATGGTTGTGATGCAATTGTCTTTACAGCGGGATTAGGCGAAAACGCTCCTCGTGTTCGTCGTGATGTATTAAATAAATTAAAAATTCTTGGTATTAAATTAGATGAAGAAAATAATGAAATTAGAGGTATGCAAACTTTAATTACAACTGAAGATTCAAGTATTCCTTGTTATGTTGTACCAACTGATGAAGAACTTATGATAGCACGTGATACATATGATTTAGTAAAATAGGAAGCGTGGGAGTATGTATAGTATATATAAAAAAATCTACAAAAAAATAAAACAATACGATACAATTGTTATTGCTAGACATGTGGGGCCAGACCCTGATGCTTTAGCTAGTCAATTAGCTTTAAAAGACATTATTTTAAAAACTTTTCCACAAAAAAAAGTTTATGCAATTGGTTGTCCAACTTCAAAATTTAGATATTTAGGCAATTTAGATAAAATCGATGAATCCGAAATTAAGGATGCTTTATTGATTGTTACTGATACACCTGATAAGAAACGTGTCGATGCTTGTGATTTTTTAAATTTTAAAGAAAGCATAAAAATTGATCATCATCCTTTTATTGAAAAATTTTGTACCATTGAATTTATCGATGAAAAGGCAAGTAGTGCTTCACAAATGATATTAGAAATTGTTTATCATACTAAATTTAAAATGACAAAAGAGGCTGCTCAAAAATTATATATAGGTTTAGTAGCCGATACAGGTAGATTTTTATTTCCATATACAACTCCAAGAACATTTGATTTAGTTTCTAAATTAATTAAAGATACAAAAATTGATTTTACAAAGTTATATACTAATATGTATATAAGGCCATTAAAAGAAATTAAATTTTTAAGTTATATATATTCTAATATTCAAGTTACAGAACATGGCTTTGGTTATTTAAAAATAACTGACGAGATTTTGAATGAATATAATGTTGATCCAGCAACAGCAGGTAATATGGTTAATGAACTTAATTATATTGAAGAAATTGTTGCATGGGGATTATTTTCTGTCGATAAAATCAATAATAATATTCGTGGTACATTAAGATCTCGTGGACCAATTGTCAATGAAATCGCCGCTAACTATGGTGGTGGTGGTCATGCGATGGCTAGTGGTGTAAAATTAGAAAATTTTGAAATGGTCGATAAATTAATTCAAGATTTAGATTTAATTTGTAAAAATTATAACGATAATAGTAATTAATTTATTATTGTCAAACTTTAGTTTAAATGTTAAAATGATTATAGGCTATATAATCATTTTTTTAAGGGGCGATATTAAAATGAAAGAAAAAAAGGGTTCTTTTAAATTAAATAATAAAGGATTTGCGATAACTAGTGTAATATACGCGATGATATTATTATTTATCGTGTTGATGACGATGACTATAGCGATATTAGGAAGAAGAAAAATTTTATTAAATAGAAGCCGTGATATTGCTAAAAATGTTTTAAATGAAACAGATTATATATATGAATATAAATATAAAGATGAGTATAAAGATATATATCAAACATTTACAGCTCCATTTAGTGGTTATTATCGTGTAGAACTTTGGGGTGCACAAAATGGTAATAAAAATGGTGCTTATGCAACAGGAATTATCAATTTGAATCAAGAGGATAAATTATATGTTTATATAGGGAATTCAACTGTTTTTGATAGTAGTATTAGATACGATACAAATGTTGATAGTTCTATAATAATGAAATTAGCGAGTGATGAGAAAAATAATTATATTAATAGTAGTAATGATAATCATAAATTTGTTAATTCTTTTATTATACCTAATGATGCTGAAATGCCGACTTATAATGGTAATAATATTATGGTTGGGAATAAAGGAAATGGTTATGCAAAAATTTCCTATATACCAACTATAGGATTAACCGGATATACTATGACTAATTTAATTAATAATGGTAGTTATGAAACAACTGATAATAATTGGGCAAATTCTAAAAATCCAAATAATAGTACAGCTACTATTTCAGTTGTTACTGATGATAGTTATATTGGTAATAATTCTTTAAAATTTAACTATCCTAATCAAACTGGAAGTGTTACTTTATTAAGTGAACAAGATATAATGTTAGATTCATCATTGTATGGGCATAAATTTTATGGTTCTTTAATGTATAAAACAAGTTCAAATTTTACCTCAACTAGTAATTCTTTTGATTTATATTATAATACTCAAGCTGGTGGTGGTGTAGTAATTGGTGAAAAGAAAAATAGTGCTAATGTTTGGACTAAACTTTCTAATGTATTTACATTAAATTCAAATACTTTTTTAAATAATACATGGAAAATTAGAAATTTTGCTACTATTCAAAATCCACAAAATTATGTTATATATACCGACGCTTTAGTATTAGTTGATTTAACTGCTACATTTGGTGCTGGTAATGAGCCTGACAAAGAATGGTGCGATAAAAATATTGGTTATTTTGAAGGAGAAATAATTATTTATAAATAAAAATTAAGAAGTAGTAAGTTATTATAGAAAAGAATACTACTTCTTTTTTTCTTTTTCGACATAGTTCGACAAAATTAGAATTTTTTTACTCTAGAATTAAGTATGTGTTCTATAGTATAATAGAAAAGTCAAAAATAGATAAGGGGAATAAAAATATGGAAAAAGTTAGAGTTTTAATGATTGATGATAATGTCAATTTGATTAATATGGTTAAAGAATATTTTAGCAGTCATTCGCTAATAGATATTGTACTATCAGCTTATGATGGTGAAGAAGGTATTAAAACTATTCAAAATAATTTAGATAAATTTGATGTTATTGTCTTAGACTTAATTATGCCAAAAAAAGATGGTATGTATGTTTTAGATCAAATGCAAGAACTTGGTATTGACAAGAAAGTAATTGTGGCTACAAGTTATAATGCGCCTGATATTATTCGTGAAGTTTCGGAGATTGGTGTTAATTATTTTATATTAAAACCTTTTGAATTATCGGATTTGGAAAAGAGAATTTTAGATGCTGCAAAACGTAAAGCACAAGATTCTAAAAGCATTGATTTTTATCATAATAATTTGCAAATATCAATTACAAAAATTTTACATGAACTTGGAATACCATCTCATATAAAAGGTTATCAATATATAAGAGAAGCAGTAGGAATAATTTTTGATCATCCAGAAACAATAGGTGGAATAACAAAAGAGTTATATCCTGAATTAGCATCAAAATTTGATACAACGGTCTCTCGTGTAGAACGTGCAATTCGTCATGCGATTGAAGTTAGTTGGAATCGTGGTAATTGGAGTTTAATGGAAGACATATTTGGACATAGTGTAGATATTGATAAAGCGAAACCAACTAATTCTGAATTTATTGTAACGATTGCTGATAAATTAAGATTAGAATTTCATAAGGCTAAGTGTTAAAGAGGTATATAATGAAAAAAAAGACTAGTGTGATGACAAAAAGCATCATTGCTTTAAGTTTTGTGCTTTTGTTTTCAATAGTTGGTTATAATATATATCAAAATATAGTAAATACTCCTAAAAAAATATTTATTGAGGCTATTAATAGTTTAACAAATGATTATAGTTATTTTAATGGTTTTGAAAATGATAATTATGAATTTTTAAATAATGATTTTGCTTATAAAGGACAAATTGATATTAATTTTGATTCAATATTA
>CANROQ010000043.1 GCA_947632295.1 uncultured Bacilli bacterium | reverse complement strand
AAATAATTCGCTTGAATTATTTTTAATTATATTTACTAGTTATATAATTGATTAAAATATCATGTTTATTTTCTAATTTTTCACTTAAAATTAAATGTTCTATTTCACTGATAATATTATTAATTTTTTCAGCATTATCATCTTTAATTAATGTACCAATTTCTTGATAAGTAACTGCCATATCTTTTTGACTGTGAATTGGTAGATTATTATATTTATCTTCGATTAGTTTTGGATCAATTTTACGAATTTCTGCTGCTATTTTTAAAACAATTAATTGATTGTTATATAAAATATGAACGTCAAATAAATCTTTTTCCTCTAATTTTTTAATAGAATTTATGATATAAATTTCAGCCTTATTAAATGGATAAACATCGACTACATCGAGTTGTGCCCAAATACCAATTAAGGTAGTTGTTATGACTAATTTATCTAAATTTTTAAGTTCTAGAGGAATATCTAAACCTAAATCTAAAATTAATTTAACTCCCTTACTTATATTAGGACTTAAAAATATTTTTTCTAATTCTCTTTTTTTATAAAAATATGACAAATTATGAAGTAAATGTTTTGATTGGCTAATTGCTAAACTTAAATTTTCATCTAAATTAAAATCTAGCGTTGTCGCAAAACGAATAGCCCTTAAAATTCGTAAAGAATCTTCTTTTAAACGTTTTTCTGGTTTACCAATCATTTTAATTAAATGATTATTAATATCTTCTCTACCATGATAAATATCGATATAATTAAGATCACTAGTAAGACAAATCGCATTCATGGTAAAATCACGTCTTTTCAAATCCGTTTTTAAACTTTTAACATATTTTACTTTCATAGGGTGACGATTATCTAAATATTTAGATTCTTTCCTAAAGGTCGTGATTTCATAATTATGTTCTTTATAATTTAAAATTAAAGAGCCATATTGATCCAATGAAATATTTTCGCCAAAAATACTTCTTAAATCACTTGGTTTTGCACTAGTACAAATATCAATATCAGGATTTTCGCAATTACGATAAAAATCCCTTACAAAGCCACCTACAACATATGCCTTAAAACCAAAATTTTCTATTTTTTTTAAAACTTCTACAATATCATTTAACATAAATTTTCTCCAATTCAATATTTAGTGAAAAAGAAAAAGGCCATTAGCCTCTTAGTTTAAAGCTTCTTTTAATTTAGAACCAGCTTTAATTGTAACAACAGTTTTTTCAGGTACTGGTACAACTTCTCCAGTTCTTGGATTACGAGCAGTTGTAGCTTTCTTTTTCTTTGATGTGAAAGTACAAAAACCTGTAATTGTTACTTTTCCTTCCTTTTTTAATCCTTTTTCAATGCCTTCGATCATTGCTTCTAATGCACGAGCAGCATCTGCTTTTGTTAAACCTGCTTTTTCAGCAATAGCATTTACTAAATCTGTTTTTGTCATATAATATACCTCCTATATAAGCTATCTTGCCTACATTTAAAGAATACCATGTTTTTAAAGTTAAATCAATACTTTTTTTACTATTTATGAAATTTTTATTGATATTTTAGTGTTTTGGCTAATTTTTTTTCGATTGAAATAGAATTAATGCTTAAATTATTTACCTTCCCTGTCCCTATTTCAATATCAGGCTTAACATTTGGTCCATGATAATCACTTCCACCAGTTATAAGTAGGTGCAAATTACGAGCAAGCATTAAACTATTATCTATACCTGATTTATGAAAACCACTATGATAACATTCTAATCCCATAAGACCATGTTTTTTTAAATCCATAATATAATTTTTCAATTCTAAATATGGCATTTTTAATTGATAGTTATGCGCTAAAACAGGAATACCATCGGCCTTTTTTATAATGTTGATACATTCATAAGCTGAAAATTCTTGTTTAGAATCGTGTGTTCTTTTTTTAGCTAACGATATATATTTTTCGAATGCTTCCCTAATAGTAGCACAATAGCCTAATCTAACTAACAATTTTGCTATTTCAACATTATTCACAACACCTATTTTTTTATACATTTGTTCAACATCTTCATCAGTTATATTCATATTAAATCTCATTCTTAAAAAATCCACGATTAACATAATATTATGTCTATTCATAATCTTTTCTTGTTCTAAAAAATATTGTAATTCTTTATTATAAATATCAATATTATAACCTAAAATATGACATTTACCTTTAGGAATTAATGCAGATATTTCAATACCAGTTACAAATTTTAAATTGTTTTGTTTATGTAAATTATTTTCAACTACTTCCCTGCATCCTTCTATAGTATCATGATCTGTAATAGAGAAAAAGTCAACATTTTTATCGATAACTTTTTTTACTACTTCGCGAACACTTAATTCACCATCAGAATAAATTGTATGAATATGTAAATCTTTCATTTATAACACCTTACTTTATTTACAAAAATATCTCAATAATTTTATAAATCACTCATCAATACAAAATTTTTCTATTTACATTATACCATATTTTCAAAAACAACCATATATCAAAAAAATGTGTTATTTAGACACATTCTTCTATATTTAATATTTTTCTTTAATTATATTTCGGCTACAATTATAAGTTATCAAAAAATAGCCACCATAAATAAATATAATAAAAATTACAGTCATAATAATAGAAGGCAATATTTCTTCAGTTCCAAAAACTTCTAAAACTTGAAGCGCAAACACAATTCCAAAAATAGAATGAATAATTGCTAAAATTAAAGGTAACATAAAAAATATGCCAATTTGTCGAAATAAGGCCTTATCTAGCATCTTCTCATCGACACCAATTTTTCTTAAAACAATAAATCGTTCTTTATTATCACTACTTTCGGATAATTCTTTTAAACCTAGAATAGCAGCACTACTAATTAAGAAAATTATTCCTAAATAAAGACCAATAAAAGTTACCATAGCCGATAGTCCAACTGTTGCTTCTTTAATTGCTAATTTAGTTGAACCACTTGGAAGTAAATACTCACTAGTTTTAGGATCTTTAGATAATTCATTGATATTATTTTCAATTTCCATAATTTTGTTTTTATCACTCGTCTTATAATTACCTATAAAATAATTTTCAAATTGATAATCTTCATCTATAACACTATCAGCAACTAAAATAATTCCTGTATTAATATGTTGACTAGACATTTCTAAAAATCCATCTTGACAACCATTATATTTAGGTTTTAAATTATGACCAAATAAATTAATAGTTTCACCATTTTCAAGTGCTATATTTCGAATATTGACCATCGACTTAAAATCAGCGACAATAATATACTCATCATCATTTAGGCTATATTCGTGAGTTCCATAGAATTTAGCAACTTTATTATAATCACTAATTTTCATAATCATTTCAAACGTATCATAATTTAAAAATGGAAATTGGGTTCTAATACTATCTAATTTTGAACCTAAGGTATGATTAAATGTTAAATCGCTAGTGGCATAAGAATTAACTTCAATATAATCTTTAAAATAAGACGTAATATCAAAATTAAATAATTCAAACATTTCTTTAACTGAATATTTAGAATTTTTTATCTGCGAATCATTATATCCATAATTTCTATAATTATCATAATAGCGATCCATATTCATATTTACGGTAAACATCGCATCAGCTGGAGTTAATTTTTTTATGTTAGCATTCATAGAATTTTTAATCGTCAAACAAGACGATAATAAGCAAATCGTTATAAATAGCATTAGACAAATAATAGTCGAGCCAAAAACTGTCGTATTTACTTTACTAGAAAATTGTCTTAAAGTAAAACTATTTAAATCTTTATAATAAAAACTTTTTAAACTACTCATAAATTTAATAATTAGTCCCGACAAAGACCAAAAAATTAAAAAAGTAGCTACTACACCCATTATAATTGGTTTCATTACATTAGAAAACTCTTGCAAAGTTAAAAAATCATGTGTAACAATATAATAAGCCCTACCCAAGAGGATGACTGCAAATAAGAAAACAATAATACATAAATAAGGATTTTTTAGTTTTTGTGTCTCAGTTTTTTTTGCCGCATTTAATAAGTCAATTAATTTACATCTACTAACCATAAAAGTATTAAAAATCATAACTATTAAATACATAATACTAAAATAAATTATGGTTTTAAAAAATGCCGATTTTGAAAAAATAAAAGCAAATTTAGTTAAATTAGCTTCAAACATATTCGCAACTACTAAACTCATCAATTGTGACAAAATAACACCAAGTCCTAATCCAACAATAAGTGATAAAAAACCTATCAATAACGTTTCAAAAAATAAAATTAAAGATATTTTTCGCCTACTCATTCCTAAAGTTAAATAAATGCCAAATTCTTTATTTCTTCTTTTCATTAAAAATCTTGAAGCATAAATAATTAAAAAACCTAAAACAAAAGATACAAAAACACTCACACTTGATAACATAGTCATCATAAATTTGATTAAATCTTTAGTCGATTTAGAAACATCCATCATAACAGTTTGGCTATCTAGAGCATTAAAAACATAAAATATGGCAACCCCAAGAATAAGTGTAAAAAAATAGATGGCATAATCTTTAATACTTTTTTTAATATTTTTTAATGATAATTTACAAAGCATCATTTAAATCGCCACCAAGTAAAGTTACAACATCGATAATTTTATCAAAAAATTCTTTACGTGTAGTATTTCCTTTATGTAGTTCTTTAAAAATTTTGCCATCTTTAATAAAAATAACACGACTAGCATATGAAGAAGCAAAAGCATCATGAGTTACCATTAATATCGTGGCTAACAAACTTTTATTTAAAAATTCTAATCTTTCTAGTAACATTCGTGATGATTTTGAATCAAGTGAACCTGTTGGTTCATCCGCTAAAATTAATTTAGGATTAGTAATAATGGCTCTAGCAGCTGCTACTTTTTGTTTTTGGCCGCCACTCATTTGATACGGATACTTATTTAAAACTGTTTTTATATCTAAAGACTCCGCAATTTTATTTATTTTTTCATCAATTTGTTTCACGTTAATATTTTGAATTGATAACGCAAGCGCAATATTTTCATAAGCAGTTAAAGTATCTAGTAAATTAAAATCCTGAAAAATAAAACCTAAGGCTTCTCTACGAAATTTATTTAACTGATTACCTTTTAATTTAGTAATATCTAAATTATCGACAAATACATGGCCTGATGTTACACGATCGATAGTTGAAATAACATTTAAAAGAGTCGTCTTACCAGAACCAGATGCCCCCATAATTGCTACAAATTCGCCCTTTTCAACTTCAAATGATAAATCATCAAGGGCTTTAGTAAGTGATGAACGACTACCATAATATTTTTCTAATTTTTCAACTTTTAAAATTTTTTCCATCTAAAATTCTCCTTTCACTACTGATAATAAAATAAAAAAATTATTTTGTCGTTCGTTTTATATTACTTAATATTACTTTTTTGTAACTTATTTTAAAACATCATAATATTTATTTTTACAAAAAGTTAAATAAACTTTAGTATATTCGCCTTCCTTAGATTCAATTTCGATTTTATGCCCTAATTTTTCACATAAATTTTTCGCAATAAATAATCCCATACCTGTTGAATTTCTTAAAGTTCTTCCATTAATACCAGTAAATGTTTTATCAAAAACTTGATTTATATCACAACTAGGTATACCTATACCATTATCTTCAATTAATAGTGTCGTCTTATTTTCATAGTCAATACTTGTTATTTTTATATAAGAATTTTTAATATTTCGTTTATACTTAATACTATTATTGACAATTTGACTTAAAATAAATTCCAACCATTTAGAATCCGTCAAAACTTTATTATTTACATTACTAACTTTATAAGCAATTTTACTATTTAATAAATCATCCATATATTTAAGTCCAACATTTTTAACAACCTTAGATAAATCTACCTCTTTGATAAGATAATCTTTACTAGCATGTTCACTTCGAACATAATAAAGAATTTGCTCGACATAATTTTCTAAGCGTTTTAAAGAAAGTTTACTCGAAACATCAACTATATTTTTATTATTATAATTTAACATTAGACTAGATAGTGGTATTTTAACTTCATGAATCCACATTTCGATATATTCTTTAAAATCGCTTAATTGTTCTAAATATGATTTAACATTTTCATTCATCGATTTATTAATTTCATATAAGGCTTGATAAAGTAACTTACCTTCATAAAAATTTGGTTCACTAATCGTTTCTAACACTAAATAACTTTTATCTAAGGATGCTATATTACATAAAAGGTCCCGATAAAAATTCTTTTTTCGAAAATAATCGATTAATAATAATATTACATAAGTAAAAAAAGTTATAATGATAATAGAAATAGTAACTTGATAATTTATTTTAAAAGCCACTAATATTAAAAAAATAATTATAATACTTATTAAAAAGAAAGTTATTTCTAATATTTTATCTTTTAAATAATCTTTTAATTTCATAACAATATATAACCCTGTCCTTTTCTTGTTTCAATTATATTTTTATAACCAATATCATTTAATTTATTACGTAATCTACTAATATTAACAGTTAGAGCATTATCATTAATAAATTCATCATTATTCCATAAATCAGTCATTAATTCATCTCTTGTGACAATTCGATTTTGATTATTTAATA
The DNA here is from genome assembly GCA_947632295.1 of uncultured Bacilli bacterium. GTDB lineage: Bacteria > Bacillota_I > Bacilli_A > RF39 > UBA660 > CAJLIR01. The sequence continues at coordinate 1,440 of CANROQ010000043.1, read as the reverse complement.
AATAACTAAAGATAATCATTTCATTTTTAGTTAAAATAATTTCTTTTCTACCTTTAGTAATAATTCCTTTTCCTAAATTAATTTTTAAATCTTTATAATTCAAAATATTAAAATTTTGATTAGTTCTTTTTAAGACTGCTCCTATTCTTAAAAGTAAAATATTAGGATTATAAGGTTTAGTAATATAATCGTCAGCGCCATAAGAAATCGATAAAGCCTCGTCAATTTGCGAATTAATACTTGTGACCATAATAACAGGAATATTCGAATAATTTCTTAAATTTTTAAGTAATACTTCACCATTAATATAAGGAATATTAATATCTAATAATATTAAATCAGGAGATAGTTTTAAAATTTCATTTAATGAATCTTGAAAATTTTCTAAAATTAAAACTTGATAGCCACTATTAGTTAATAATTTTTCTAATTCGTTCCTAATGATTTCATCATCTTCAATTATTAATATTTTGTGCATAATATCACCACATTCTAACATTATTATACCATTAAAGAAATTTTACTATCCTTACAATTTTGTAATATAAAAATAAAAAAATCATAGATAATAAATTTAAGTTTCCAATACTTAAAATTATCTATGATCTAATACTATCTACAATTATCATAAACTATTTTAATAATAATTTATTTTATTAAACGTTTTTGTTTACTACAAAATTCTTTATAATACTCACCAGTATACAATTTATTCAAATTAATATCGATAGATTGTAATAATTGATTAGAAAAATAAATATCATTATGATTAATAAAATAGTTAATATTTTTTTTAGCCTCATTCTTATTATAATTATATTGTTCTAAAAACGCTAAAGCGATATTACTATCATAAAAATAAATAAAATCAGTAAAAAAATCAGTATCTTTAAAATTCAAATTATTAAAATATGTTTTCAAATCTTGGGCTAACAAAAAATTAGTTTTTATAAAATCATAAGTATCATGTTTACCTTGATTATAATAATTAGTATCAATAATATATTGATCAAAAATTAATGTCATAAAAATTGGAAAAACTTCCATATACATATTAATATTATAGAGCCATGATTTATTTTGTTTATCTATCATATTTTCATAAGTATGAGCAAATTCATGAACAAGCGTTGGTATTATATAATAAGGTTTCGATGCAAACAATTCAATATAATTCTTTTTATTATTATTGATATTTATACAAAAACCATTATAAAATTTATTATTTTTTAGTTTCAAATTAATAGATTCACTATTATAAATATCTAGAAAATGAAGATACAAATCATAATTAAAATCTTGTAAAAAAGTTTTAATATGTTCTATAGATTTAGAATCAATAACAAAATTATTATTAGGAATATTATTTTTTAAACTAATATCTAAATCACTTACACTATCTATTAACTTATAAAAATAATCATAATTTCCTTTCATAAT
>CANROQ010000042.1 GCA_947632295.1 uncultured Bacilli bacterium | reverse complement strand
AAAAATATAAAAATAAATTTAGATGATAAAGTTCTTCAAGATAAGATATTAGAAGCCCGCTGTCATTTAATCGATAATAATATTGAAATTGAACGTTTAAAAAACTATATTGTTGGAAATCTTATGAATATTGCTAAAGATATAAGTAATGAAGTTGTAACATTTAATAATCAAGATTATTCTAAACGTGACCGAAAAATAGATAAATGGCTTACGAATAAGTGGACAGGAATACCACTTATGATTTTACTTGTCATGGTAATTTTTTGGATTACAATTGTAGGAGCTAATTATCCATCGAATATTCTTCATAATTTACTATTTGGTTTAGAAAATTACTTATATGATTTTTTTGAATTCATCAAAGCACCTAGTTGGTTGAGTGGTATTTTAGTTGGTGGCGTTTATCATGTTTTAGCGTGGGTTGTATCAGTTATGTTACCACCAATGGCCATTTTCTTTCCACTTTTTACCTTATTAGAAGATTTAGGTTATCTACCGCGAATCGCTTTTAATTTAGATCGTTGTTTTAAAAAGTGTCATGCTTGCGGCAAACAGGCACTGACGATGGTAATGGGTTTTGGTTGTAATGCAGTAGGGGTAACGGGCGCTAGAATTATTGATTCTAAAAGAGAACGCTTAATTGCGATTATTACGAATAATTTTGTTCCATGTAATGGTCGTTTTCCAAGCCTTATTGCCATTATTACGATGTTTTTTATTGGGTTTTCTAGTGGTTTTACTTCATCATTATTAAGTACTTTGATTTTAACACTTGTTATTTTATTAGGCATTTTTATGACGTTTATCGCTTCAAAATTTCTATCAAAAACACTTTTAAAAGGAATTCCATCTTCCTTTACTTTAGAATTGCCACCATATCGTAGACCACAAATTGGTAAAGTTATTATTAGATCAATTTTTGATCGAACTTTATTTGTTTTAGGTCGCGCCATTAGTGTTGCTGCACCGGCTGGTTTAATTATTTGGTTGCTTGCTAACATTAGTATAAATGATATAACTTTACTTAAAATTTGTGCTAATTTTTTAGATCCTTTTGCGCAAATACTAGGTTTAGATGGCGTTATTTTGATGGCTTTTATTTTAGGATTTCCTGCCAATGAAATTGTTGTTCCAATTATGATTATGGGTTATATGTCACTAGGTAATTTAACGGATTTTAGCAATTTAATGGAACTTAAAAATTTATTGGTTAGTAATGGTTGGACTATAACGACTGCTATTTGTTTTATGATTTTTTCACTTATGCATTTTCCATGTTCTACAACTTGCCTAACAATTAAAAAAGAAACAGGTAGTATTAAATGGACTTTAGTATCAATATTACTACCAACTATAATTGGTATTGGTTTATGTTTTATAATTAACTTAATTTTTTAAATTTTTATAACAAATGTATTTATATATATTTGTTATTTTTTTAATTATTAAATATAAATTGTTAAGTTGCGATAATGTTTTCGCATATGTTATAATATAAAATATGTGAGATTAATATGGCATAATTAGAAAATAGAAAAATTAAAAATCTATCGCAAATTTGTCTAAAAATTATAAAAAATGGTGAAATTATGAATGAAGAAAATTTAATAACTTACTATAATAAATTCAATGAAGATAAGAGATTGACGACTAGACATGGTCAAATTGAATATTTAACTTCTATGAAATATATTCATGCCTATTTAAAAGAAAATGCTAAAATAATTGATATTGGGGCAGGAACTGGCAAATATTCGATTGCTTTAGCTAAAGAAGGATATGATGTAACTGCTATAGAACTTATTAAGCATAATCTAAGAGTTATTGAACAAAAAAGTAACTTAGTAAAAACTTATCAAAGAAATGCGACTAATTTAAAAAAAATACCTAATGAAACTTACGATTTAACTTTACTTTTTGGACCAATGTATCATTTAATTACTAAAGAAGAAAAAATAAATGCTTTAAAAGAGGCTAGTAGAGTAACTAAAAAAAATGGTATTATCATGGTTGCTTATTGTATGAATGATTATGCGATTATTACACATGGTTTTAAAGATAACAATATTAAAGAATGTCTAAAAAATAATGAATTAAATAATCAATTTCATGTAACACCTAAAAATATAGATTTATATAGTATGGTTACAATTGATGATATTAATGAATTAAATAGTATTGTAAACTTAGAACGTATAAAAATAATAACACCAGATGGACCTTCTAATTATATGCGAGATATTTTAAATAAAATGGATGACGAGACATTTGAACTTTTTATTAAATATCATCTATCAACTTGTGAAAGACTTGATTTAATTGGTGCTGCTGCTCATACAGTTGACATATTAAGAAAAAATTAAAAAAAATTTAGAAAAAAACTTGATTTTTATAAAAAAAAGTAGTATTTTGATAATAATCATTTTGGAAGGTGATTTTTATGAATAATATTGTTTTATCCTTAAAATCTTGTGAAAAAATAATTTATATGTTTCTAGCTGATGTTTTCGATATGATTATTTTTAACCTTTCAAAAAATTTATTAATTAAACGCGCGTATTTCTATTAATGGAAATTTGTGCGTTTTTTTTGTATTGGAGGTTTAGGATATGAAAGAAATAACTTTAGATGATCTACTTAATAACGTCAAATTATATAATGCAGAAGGTGTTGAAATAATAAGAAACACTTATCATTATGCTGAATTATTACATAATGGACAATTTAGGCAAAGTGGTGAACCTTATATTTCACATCCATTAAATGTAGCCTACATTTTATCAGAAATACATGCTGATACTGATACAATTTGTGCTGGACTTTTACATGATACTTTGGAAGATACAAATGTTACAAAAGAGGAAATTGCTGATGATTTTAATAAAGAAGTTGCTAATTTAGTTGATGGTGTTACTAAAATTAGGAAATTAAATTTTTCGACGAAGAACGATCAAAATATGGCTAATACAAGAAAAATAATTACAAGTATTACTTCTGATGTTAGGATAATAATTATTAAACTTGCCGATAGACTTCATAATATGCGAACTTTACAATTTAAATCCGAATTTAAACAAAAAGAAAATGCAATGGAAACTATGGATATTTTTGTGCCACTTGCTTATTATATAGGTGCTTATCGAATTAAGTCAGAATTAGAAGATTTGTCGCTTAAATATTTGTATCCAGATAAATATAAAAAAATTGAAAATATAAAAAATAGAATAGAAGAAGATAGTAAATTTTGCCTGCAAGAGATGTTTTCAAATATTAATAATATTTTATCGGATAAAAATATGCCACATGAAATTAAAATTAGAACAAAAAATATATATGGAATATACAAAAGACTAAATGAAGGACATAAAATATCCGATATACATGATTTACTATCTTTAAAAATCATGGTAGATGATATAGCTTCTTGTTATCAAACATTAGGATTAGTTCATAGAGAATATCATCCGATTAACGATATGTTTAAAGATTATATTTGTAATCCCAAAACAAATATGTATAGAAGTATTCATACAACGGTTTTTGGACCGGAAGATAGACTTGTACAAACGCAAATTAGAACTTTTGATATGGATAAAGTAGCATCTTTTGGATTATCGGTTTATTGGGATATTCAAAAAGGTAATGCTAGAGATGTTATGCAAGAGGAATTAAAAAATAAATATCAATTTTTTAAATCACTTATTGAAATTAATAAAATGTTTGCGGATAATCAAGAATTTGTTAATCAAGTTAAGTTTGAATTATTTTCAGATAAAATATATGTTTATACAACTAAAGGTGATATAGTTGAACTTCCAAAAGGTTCTACAGCTATTGATTTTGCTTATAAAATTCATTCGGACATTGGAAATACAATGGTGTCTGCTATCGTAAATGATAGAATGGTCGATCCTGATTATGTACTTAACAGTAAAGATAGAGTTAGAATTATTACCGATATAATGTCTTATGGTCCTAGAGAAGAGTGGATAGATAAAGTTCAAACAACCAAGGCTAAAAGAAAAATAAAGGAGTTTAATAAAAAATAAGTATCGTTTTGTTTATAAAAAATAATTTTAATGTTAATATAAATCTTATAAATAAAGCATATCTTGACATATTTTTCATAATCTTTATTAGAGGTGGATTATGAAAAAAGTATTAAGTATTATATTTTGTATTTGTTTGCTTTTACCATTTAATATTAAGGCTGATGATATCGATTTAGCTCCTAATGCTGGTAGTGCAATTTTAATTGAATTTGAAACAGGGGATGTAATATATGAAAAAAATTCTCATGAAAAATTACATCCAGCATCTATGACGAAAATTATGTCGATGTTAATTATTATTGAACATATCGATAAAGGTTTAATTAGTTGGGATGATGTTGTTACTGCTAGTGCTAATGCATCAGCTATGGGTGGTTCACAAATTTTACTTGAAACAAATGAAAAAATGACAGTTCGTGATTTGTTTAAAGGCATCGCAGTCGCTAGTGGAAATGATGCTGTTGTAGCCATGGCTGAATATATCGCTGGTACACAAGAGGCTTTTGTCAAGATGATGAATGATAAAGTTAAAGAATTAGGTTTAACTGATACAAATTTTAAAAATGTTCATGGTCTAGATGATGCTAATCATTATTCAAGTGCTTATGATATGGCTTATATGGCAAGAGAATTAATAAAGCATAAATCGGTGTTAGAATATACATCTATTTATGAAGATTATTTAAGAAAAGGAACTGATAAAGAATTTTGGTTAGTTAATACAAATAAATTAGTACGATTTTATGATGGTGCTGATGGTCTAAAAACTGGCTATACTGCTCAAGCGGGTTATTGCCTAACTGCAACGGCCAACAAAAACAACATGCGCCTTATTGCTGTTGCCATGAAAGAACCAGATAGTAAAACAAGAAATGCTGAAGTAACATCAATGTTAGATTATGGTTTTGCACAATATACCACTGAAACAGTTTTATCGACTGATAGTGTTTTAGATAAAGTTTTAGTTGATAAAGGTAAAAAAGAATATGTAGAAATAGTGCCAACAGAAAATATAACTTTTTTAAATAAAAAAACTGAAAATTCGAAAAATGCTTCTTATGAAATTAAATTAAATAAATTACGTGCTCCAATTAAAAAAGGTGATGTAGTAGGTACTTTAATTGTTAAATTTGCTGATAATGACCAAAGAAAAATCAATATTACTGTTAAAGAAGATGTAGAAAAGTGTAATATCCTAGAATTATTTGTAAGAAATTTATGCGCTATATTAGGTGGTAATATAAAATTATAAAAGTATTTACTTTTAAATAAAAATTTGCTACAATAACTTTTCAAAAAAGGAGTTAGTAGCATGATTGAAAATGAAACAAATATAATAAGTAAGCGAATTAATAACTTAATAAATACAGTTGATTTTAATTTAGATATCAAAACGATTAAAATGATTCATACATATTTGTTTTATGGTATCTATGATTTTGCTGGACAATTTAGAGTTTGTAATTTAACTAAAAAAGAACCAATTTTAGCTAATGATACTGTTAAATATGCTGATTATCATAATATTAAACAAATATTAGTATATAATTTAAATTTTGCTAAAGAAATAAATTATCAAAAATTATCGATAGAAAAAAAAGTTAATCATTTAGTTCAATTTACATCAAATATTTGGCAAGCTCATCCTTTTCGTAATGGCAATACACGAACTATTGAAACTTTTATGGTTAAATATCTAAATTATCTTGGTTATAATATAGATGCTAAAATATTTAAAGAACATTTTGAATATTTTAGAAATGCTTTAGTTTTAAGTAATTATTATAATGAACTTAAAAATATTTATCCAAGTACTACAAATTTAGAAAAATTTTATTGTTATTTATTACATAATGCTAATCCAAACGATAAATCAATCAAAGTTAAAAGAAAAATATTATTTTAAAAAATGAAACTTCAAAATATTAATAATTTTGAAGTTTTAAATTGAAGTTTTAAATTAAAAATTATAAACTTAAAATCTATTATAAGATGGATAAAAATTTGCACTTGAGTATGGTAAATAATTTGACAAAAAAATTTTTTTATGATACTCTTATATAGTATGATAGGTGGATAATATGGTGGAGTTGATAAAATGAATACAACTTATATTTTTGAATATATAAATGAAAATGAGTTTAGAAAGCTTGAAAGATCATTAAAAAAATATAATATGTTAGCATATAAAAAATTATATTTCGATTATTATCCATCATTAAAAGAAGGAAAGTTCCTTGGAGAAGTTGTTAAAAGTGACAGTAAAATTAATACAAGAACTTATGAATTAAAACTTCCAACTGATATTATGTTTGAAAAAGTTCATGAAAGTATAAAATTACATTATATTGTTTACGAAAATGAAAAAATTATTATGCTAGATAAAATTACACCTGTTGATATATTAAGTGAAGGTCATCAATCTGAATTAGTTACATATAAAGGTGTTATGGTATCTAAAGAACATTCGGAAAAAGATATTTTTAAAATAAATTTATTAAATATGCTACAAAAATAGCATATTTTATTTTACACTTTTTTTCAAAAATATTTTAAAATATTATTGCATAATATATATTAATATGGTATTATATAAAGGCAGTGATGCAATGGACCTTTAGCTCAGTTGGTTAGAGCATCCGGCTCATAACCGGGCGGTCGTAGGTTCGAGTCCTACAAGGTCCACCAACTGCGGGTGTGGCGAAATTGGCAGACGCACTAGACTTAGGATCTAGCGCCGCAAGGCATGGGGGTTCAAGTCCCTTCACCCGCACCAGATAGATGTCAAACTCGAACTTTTATAGTTCGAGTTTTAATATTTTTTAGAATATAACTATCATTAAAATAGCAATAAATAATTTTATTTTAAATATTCATAGTAAATATGAATATTATTTATTATTATTGAATAATTTTAAAATATAGTAATTATTTAATTTTAAGTTAAAAAGATATAAATAAATGCTTTCAATTAAGCAATATTCTAAGCAATATTCTAACTTTTTTAAGATTTTATTAGAAACTTGTTGACAAATATTATAAAAAATGATAATATATGACTCAATTCAAAGAAGGGGGAATTGTATTATGGAACCAAATTATGAAGAAGAACAAGTTAATATTGAAGATGAAGAACAGGTAAAAACACATATTAGTAAAATTAAATTATTTAAAAGAGTTTTAGTTGGTGTATTAGCAGCAGGTGGTATTGTACTTATAACAGCAGGACTTAATTCTTGTGAAAAAGAAGATAAGAATAATAATTCTAAAAATACTTCTAAATCTAATAGTGAAAAAGATCAAAATGATTATAATGTAATTGATCCATCACTTGTTACAACAGCAACAGTTAATGAAGATATTCAAATAGAATTATTAGAAGGTGAAAGTGTTACAACTTCCGTACCTCAATCAGAGGAAACAACTGAAAAAGCACAAGTACCTGTAGTTAATCGTACGGTTGTAACAGCAGATGATATTAAAAAAATTGTTGAATCATATTATCCATACTTAAATGAAAGAATTGAAGATCCAAATAATAATATTGATGTTGGAATGTTATATTCAGCTGCATGGTTAGCAAATAGTCAATTTATAAGTACTGATGAAACAAATGCTTTAATATATTATGGTTTAATTCCTAGTGACATTACAACAACTAAGACTGAAGCCGATAATATTATGAGTGTTATTATAAGTGAAAATGCTTCAAAAGTAGCTGTTGCTCATGCTTTTGGTACAGAACTTGATAGAAATAAATTAATAAGAATTGATAAATTATTTATTGATGACACAGATAAAAAAGTTGCGCAATATGCATATGATGAATATATACAATTAATTAGTACTAATTTAAAAGTTGCTACTTATGAAGATACAAGAAATTTCTTCAACAATTGTACACAATATGACTTTAATGAACTAGATAGTGACTCAGTACATTTCAAACATACTTATCCTGTTAATTTTACGCAAACATCAATTGGTGCTCAATATTTAATTAAAGGTATTATGGGTCCACAATTTGTAGTATATGCTGCTAGTG
>CANROQ010000041.1 GCA_947632295.1 uncultured Bacilli bacterium | reverse complement strand
ATGATGACGATGAAGATGATGAATAAGATATAAATATTGAATTATATCTTTTTTTTCACGAAATTTACACCATAGTAACACATTTTATTCAATAATTTATATTAAGATTAAATTGTTTGGAGATGATTTATGGATATTAATGTGTTTAGAAGAGTTGAAAAAAAATATTTAATTACTGAAGAACAATATAGACTGTTAATTGAAATGTCAAAAGAATATTTAGAAGTCGATACTTTCGAATATAGTACGATATGTAATATATATTTTGATACAGATGATTATTTACTTGTTAATCGTTCAATTGAAAAACCTATTTATAAAGAAAAGATTCGTCTTAGGAGTTATGGAATTCCTAAAAAAAATAGCAAAGTTTTTTTAGAAATTAAAAAAAAGTATAAAGGAATTGTTGGTAAAAGGCGAATTTTTGCACCTCTTAGAGAAATATATAAATATTTAGATAAAGGTATATATCCTAATTGTGATAAGCAAATTATGGATGAAATTGATTATTGTTTTAAATTATATAATTTAAAACCTAAAGTTTTTTTAGCGTATGATCGTCATTCTTATAAAGGAATAGAAAATCCTGATTTCCGTTTAACTTTTGATAAAAATATTCGTAGTCGAACATGTGATTTGTATCTTGAAGATGGTGATAGTGGTAACTTATTACTTGAAGGTGGCGAATACATTATGGAAGTAAAAACTTTAGGGGCTTTTCCTTTATGGTTTTCACATATTCTATCTAATTTAAAAATTTATCCAATATCTTTTTCAAAATATGGAAATGTTTATAAAAAACAAATACTTAAAAAGGAGGAAATTTATGTTTAATAGTATTTTTAATGTAACTGAGTCACTTTCGATTGGTGTTGTATTTTTGTGTTTTGGTGTATCGATTATTTTAGGATTATTGGTTGCTTTAACACATATGAAAACAGGAAAATATTCAAAAAATTTTGTTATTACATTAACAATTTTGCCATCTTTAGTTGAAGTTGTAATGCTTATGGTTAATGGAAATTTAGGTACATCAGTAGCTGTTCTTGGAGCATTTAGTTTAGTTAAATTTCGAAGTTTACCAGGTAATTCACGTGAAATTGCAAGTATTTTTTTGACTATGGCTATTGGTTTATCAGTTGGAATGGGTCAAATTTTGTTTGCAATCTTAATGACAATAATTATTTGTTTATTGCTTTTTATTTTATCAATAACAAAATTTGGAGAAACAAAAGATGTTGAAAAAATTTTAAAGATAACAATTCCAGAAAATTTAGATTATACTGGTGTTTTTGATGAAATATTTACAAAATTTACTAAAGAGATAAATTTAGAACAAGTTAAAACAACTAATATGGGTAGTATGTTTGAACTAAAATATCGTGTAAAATTGTTAAAAAATATTAATGAAAAAGAGTTTATTGATACTTTAAGATGTCGAAATGGAAATTTATGCATTTCATTAACTAACCCTATTATAGATATGGAGTTATAATGACGTATGAAAAAGAAAATAGTTGGTATAAGTGTTATTTTGATTTTATTAATTATTGTTTTAATATTCTATTTTGAAAAAACTAAAGATAATAATAAAAAAAATAGTTTAGACGCCAATAATATTTCAAATGTTACTGATATAGATACTAATATTGAAACTAATAGTATAAAAGATGTAGATTTTTCTAAATTGTCCAGTTATGATATCAAATTAGTAGATACTTTAAAAATTACAAGTGGTGGTGTTTACAATTTGACAGGTAAATTAGAAAATGGACAAATTTATATTGACACAAAAGATAGTGTCAAATTAATTTTGGATAATGTTGATATTACTAGTAAAAATGGGCCAGCCATCATGGTTGAAAATGCCGATCAAGTTTACATTGAACTTAAGAGTAATAGTGTCAATTACTTACAAGATACTCCTGATTATGATGTCGATTTAGATGGGGAACCAAATGCGACGATTTTTAGTAAAGATGATTTAGTATTAGCCGGTGATGGAAAACTGGTAATTGACGCTAATTACAAGGATGGAATTGTTTCAAAAGATAATCTTAAAATTTTAGATGGAGAATATGAAATTGATGCTTTAGATGATGCTATTCGTGGTAAGGATTCGCTTGTTATTAATAATGGTAATTTTTTACTTAATGCATCAGGTGATGGCCTAAAGGCTACTAATAATAATGATTCTAATTTAGGTTATATTTTAATTGAAGATGGTAATTTTGAAATTGTTTCTAATAATGATGGAATTTCTACTGAAAGTGATTTAGTTATAAATAATGGTGTTTTTAAAATTGAAACTGGTGGAGGTAGTGTTAATTCTAGTACAGAAAGTAGCAACTGGGGACATTTTGGAAATCCTTTTAATGAAACTACTAGTCAAAATACTAATAATTTGGAAAGTGCCAAAGGTCTAAAAGCTGGTAAGAGTATTGTGATTAAAAATGGTGAATTTACAATTGATTCAGCTGATGATGCGATTCATTCCAACGAATATGTAGGAATTGCTGATGGCGAATTTATAATTAATAGTGGGGATGATGGAATACATGCGGATAGTGAATTAATTATCGATTCTGGTAAAATTGACATTCAAAAAAGTTATGAAGGAATTGAGGCAGAAAGTATTAGCATTAATGGTGGTGATATTAGTATTATTTCTACTGATGATGGTTTAAATGCTGCTGGTGGTAATGATTCATCGTCAATTGATGGTCGAATGGGTATGAACCAATTTGCAGGCAATGGTAATAGTCAAATTAATTTGAATGGTGGTAATATCTTCGTTGAATCGAAAGGTGATGGAATAGACGCTAATGGCAGTATTTATCTAACAGGTGGTACGGTAATTGTCAATGGTCCAGTCGATAGTGGGAATGGTGCATTAGATTATGATCGTGAGTTTAAAATTACAGGTGGGGTGTTAATTGCAAGTGGTAGTAGTGGTATGGCTCAAGGTGTATCTAATACTTCGACGCAAACAACTATTAATATAAATTTTTCAAAGACAATTGATTCGTTTGAATTAGTTAGTATTTTTGAAGATGATTCGGAAATTTTAACTTATGAATCTAGTAAGCAGTATCAAAATTTAATAATATCGACACCAAACTTAAAATCTAACACTAATTATACTATTTATACAGGTGGTAGTTCTTCTAGAGATAATAATAATGGTTTATATGAAATTGGAGGCTATAAAAAAGGTAGTGAATATACAAATTTTGATACTACAGATATTATTACGAATGTTGGTAATTCGCTAGGTATGAATAATGGTATGAAACCAGGAATGCATGGACCTGTTAATCGTAGGTGATAAAAAGACTTGGATATTTTCAAGTTTTTTTGTTTTAATAAATGAATAATTATGATAAAATTATTATGGAGATGATAAGATGAAACCTTTAGTTTTATGTATATTAGATGGAGTAGGAATTAGGGAAAATCAACATGGAAATGCTTTTATGAAGGCTTGTAAACCTAATTTTGATAAATTGTGGAATAGATATCCTCATAGTTTACTTGAAGCGAGCGGTAAATTAGTTGGATTACCTGAAGGACAAATGGGTAATAGTGAGGTCGGACATATGAATATTGGCGCTGGCCGAATTGTTTATCAACCTTTGCAATATATCAATGAACAAATTAGTAATGGCGAATTTTTTAATAATTCTAATATTTTAGAAGTAATTAATCATACAAAGCAAAATAATTCAAAATTGCATATTTTTGGTCTACTTAGTGATGGTGGTATTCATTCACATATATCGCATTTGTTTGCGCTTTTAGATATGTGTAAGCAAAATAATGTCGATAATCTTTATCTACATCTTTTTCTAGATGGTCGTGATACTTTACCAAAAAGTGCTATTAATTTTGTTTTAGAGTTAAATGATAAATTAATAGAACTTGGAATTGGTCGTGTTGCAACGGTTGCTGGACGTTATTACGCGATGGATCGTGATAATCGTTGGGAAAGGGTAAAAAAAGCCTATGACGCAATTGCGTTAGGGATTGGTCCAAAGTATGATAATGTTATAGAGGCGATAGAAGATAATTATTCTCAAGATATAACTGATGAATTTGTACTTCCAAGTGTTATTGATTCTAATGGAACAGTTGATGATAATGATGGGCTTATTACTTTTAATTTTCGTCCTGATCGTTTAAGAGAAATTTTTTATGCTTTAACAAATGATAAATTCGACGGTTTTGCTGCTAAAAAAATATCTAACTTAAAATTAGTTACGATGTTTTCTGTAAGTAGCGATGTTATTTGCAAAAATGCCTTTGAGCATCAAAAACTTGATAATACGTTAGGAGATTATTTGGCTAAAAATAATTTATCGCAACTTCGTATTGCGGAAACAGAAAAATATGCTCATGTTACTTATTTTTTTGATGGTGGTGTTGAAAAAGAGTTAAACAAATGTGATCGTATTTTAATACCATCGCCTAAAGTAGCAACTTATGATTTAAAGCCAGAGATGAGTGCTCGAGAGATAACTGATACTTTACTTAGTAAAATTAAAGAAGATTTATATGATGTAGTAATTGTTAATTTTGCTAATGGCGATATGGTTGGACATACTGGAAATTTTGATGCTGCTGTTAGTGCTGTCGAAGTTTTGGATGAATGCTTAGGTAAAATTTATGATTTAATTCAAGAAAAAGATGGGCTTTTAATCGTAACAGCCGATCATGGTAATTGTGATTATATGTTAGATGATGATAATAATGTTATTACTTCGCATTCAACTAGTTTAGTTCCATTTATTGTAACTGATGACAAATATCAAGTTAGTAATGGTAAATTAGGTGATATTGCGCCAACTATTTTAAAATTGTTGAATTTAGATATTCCTAGTGATATGACAGGTGATATATTAGTAAAATAAGAGGGTGGTATTATGATAGTTAAATTAATTCTTCTATTTTTGTTTAACTTAGTTTATACGTTAAATAATTATAGTGGTATTTCTTTAGTTATTATAAATATCATTCTCTTTTTATTTTCCTTTTTTATTTCACGTATTAAATTTAAATTTAATTTAAAACAGGTTTTATTTTCAATTTTAGTAACAATTTTATTATTAATTTTAAATAATGATATTTTCATTTATGGATATGATGATAAAGATATTAAAATTACTAATTTAAGTGACAAAACAGTTCAAATTAGTTCTATTTATTTAAATAATAAAAAAGTTAAATTAAACAATTTAAAATTGGATGATGTTATTTTATATGATAATTATAATAAACTTGATGATAATTACAAGATAGATTTAGTTGATTCATATTCTTTTAAAACTAAAAAAGCAAAAAAAATTATTATAAATTTTGAAAAATATAAAGATAGTTATAAAATTTCAGTAAATAATGAAGTATTAAATATTGCTTCTAGTGTTGTTAATCGTAATTCGGATTATTATAAGATATATGAAAATTATTTTTCTTACAATATAAATAATATAAATTATGATAATGAATATCGAATTTTAAATTTAATAATTTGTTTTTTAGGTTTAAATATTATTATTTTAACGTTGTTAGAATTAATTAAAAAGAAAAATTTAATATTTATTTTTTTAGCGTTATCATTATTTATTTTTGAATTTAATAGTTTAATATTGATAAATATATTAACTAAAATTTTAATTTATATTTTAGTGTTAATTATTTGTTTTACAATTAAAAATAATAAGGAATATTTTATTGTTAAAATAAATAAAGATTTTATTTTAAAATTAATTTCTAGTTTAATCGTATCATTTTGTTTTATTGGTAATTTGTATTTAGGCCATAAAATAGATATTAATGATATTATTATATATATATTGTTTACTTTGTGGTTTATATATATTATTGATTTTATCAAATATATAATGATTATTATTAAGGAGAAATCGAAGTGTAAAAATACTAAAAAAATATTAGATAGAATTTTATTATTTTTAATTCCGCTAATTATTTTTCTAGTTTATTTATATATTTTTTCGCCTTATATTATAACGACTGATGGTGATATGCAGTTAGATCAAATACATGACGGTATTATTAATAATTGGCATCCTTATATTCATACTTTGTTACTTTCTGCTGTTTATGATGTATTTGGTAATTTTCAAATGTTTATTATTATTAGGATAATTATAACTAGTTTAATTATATCGATAATCGGATGTTATTTTATTAATAAAGGAATAAAAAGAATACTTATTTATATTTTAACAATATTGATTTGTATAAATCCTATTACTGGGGTTTATATGGTATCGATATTAAAAGATGTTGATTATATAATTTTCTTGATTTTATTAACATTTTTATTAATTAAGTATGTTAATATGGATATTAAGATTTATGATTATTTCTTTATTGTTTTATCACTTATTTTTATTGTCGCATTTCGTCATAATGGCCTTTATGTTGCCTTATTATGTGTATTAATATTATTAATAATAGGATTTAAATTAAAAGATAAAAAGTTATTTATAATTAGTTTATTAGTACCGATTATTCTTTATTTTGGCAATAAATTTTTATATGATTTTTTTTATGTTTTACCGGGGCTAGAGAATTCAGATGTAGTAACATTAGTTCATGGCTTACAAAAAGTTTTGATTGAAAAAGATGATCAGGAAATTGCAAATAATTTTAAAAATGACATTAAAATAAGTGAGTTAAAAGATTCGTATAATCGGTATAATATCGATATTTTATTACATTATAATAAAGTTCCAATTCGTAGTATTGAAATAAATAAAGGAAAGTTAATAAAATTATATTTAAAAAAATTATTTAGGTATCCAAATATCTTATTACAAGATCGTTTATATGGAATAGATATTCTATGGAATGCTTTCAAAAGTGATGATATACAAACATATGATTATCAAATTTTTGAAAATGAATTTGGTTTTGAATTTTATAGTGATTATGATATAACTATAAAAAATAATAGTTTTAAGCAATGTATAATTAATGTATTATTATTTATTTCTAATAATAAAATATTGAATGCGATTTTTTTAAGAGCTGGTCTTTATTTAAGTTTGCTAGTAATTTTTACTATAAATTTTTATGATCGAAAAAATTGTCTAATTTTATTACCTAGTTTTGCTAATATTTTAACATTTTTAATTGCGTTACATCATCAATCTTATCGTTATATAATGTTTGTGCCAATTGTATTTATTTTGTTTATATTACAATTCATAATTTCAAAAACAAAAAATAATAATTAGACTTGTATCTTTTATTTGAAAGTGTTATAATTTAACTATATTTGAAATATGATGAACTTGAGGAGTAAATTATTATTAATTAAAAGAGAGTTAGTGGTTGGTGGAAACTAGCAATTAAAATAATTGAAGGTAGCAAGGGAGTATAACTTTTAAGTAAATAGAAAGTTACGTATTTATGCGTTAAATAATTGAGATATAGTTTTACTATATGAAATAAGGTGGTACCACGTAATCACGTCCTTATAATTAGGATGTGATTTTTTTTTGGAGGAGGATTAAGATATGATTGATTTAGAAAAGTGTAAGAAAAAATTTAAAGAATATGTTGATAATTATGATATGAAAAATGATAAGATATATTTAAAATATTATCATACGATGCAAGTAGTTGATTTTTGTCAAAATATTGCTGAATCTTTGAATTTAAGTGATGATGATATTCAAATTTGTATGTTAATAGGACTGTTACATGATATTGGACGTTTTGAACAAATAAAACGTTATAATACTTTTAATGATCGAATATCTATTGATCATGCAAATTTTGGTGTCGAATTATTAAAACAAGATAATTTTATTGCTAGTTTTGTTGGTGATGAATCAATTCAAAAATTAGTTTTAACAGCTATTTTTAATCATAACAAATTTGCGATTGAACCAAATCTTGATGAGAGGACTTTATTGTTTTGTAAAATAATTAGAGATGCTGATAAATTAGATATTTTTAGAATATTTGTAAGCGGTGCTTTAAAAATAAATTATACAGAAAGTTATATTAGTACTAATGTTTATAATAGTCTTATAAATCAAAAATGTTCAATGGATAAAGATATAAAAACAGAAATAGACTATGATCTTCGCTCAGTTGGTATGTTTTATGATCTTAACTTTAAATATAGTTTAGAATATGTGAAGTTAAATGGATGGGTTGATAGATTAATGAATAGAATTATTGATAATAGTGCAAACGAAAAAGAAAATCTAAATAATATTAAAATTAAATTAAAAGAGTTTTTAGTAAG
>CANROQ010000040.1 GCA_947632295.1 uncultured Bacilli bacterium | reverse complement strand
CTTTTTAATTGTGTTTATCTCACTGATATTAACTTTAATTACCTTATACATAGCCATGTATTTTACTAATAATTATATTTCAAGCAAGTTATTTTTTGATATAAATTTTGTAATGTTAAGTATAGAAAATTTAATAATTATAATTGGCAGTGTCATTATGGTAACTTTCCTATCATCACTATTAACAGTTGGAAAAATTTCTAAAATGAAACCAATTGACGCTATTTTGAATAAATAATAATACAAATAATAGATGATTTAGTTTTAAATTATCTATTAATTTTTTACCATTGTGTTTACTTAAAATAATCTAATTAAATTAAAAATATATAGAAAATAAATAACAAATAAAATTAAACTATATTTTTAAAATAATATTGTTTTGGACAATTTATATTTTGAGTTAAATAATACTAATTATAAAATTTACGCTATTTTTTTTATCTCATCACATATCGAATTACTTAGAATATTATTAATGTAATATCGATAAAAAGGTTTAAATTAAGTAGTATTAAAGTTAGTATTTATCTTTATTATATGACATTTTTATTATATAATATAACTGAAAAGCAAATATAATTTATAGAATGGGAGAAAAATATGAAAAAAGTAAACGTTAAACCATCTAAATTTATGTCTTTTATAGGTTTTATAGTTGGATTAATATTTTGTGGTATAGGAATATTTGTAGCAATACCAAATCTCGAAATTTTTGGTATTATATGGACTATAATCGTCTTTTTAATTACGATTTATAATGCAGTAAATTTATTTACTAAAAAAGGTATATCACTTTATCAAATTACTGTAGATGATAAAAAAGATAATGATAAATGATGAGTAAGATATTAATAATCTTCAAATCATAATAAAAAATTAAGTAGTAATATTAA
This sequence comes from uncultured Bacilli bacterium, assembly GCA_947632295.1. GTDB lineage: Bacteria > Bacillota_I > Bacilli_A > RF39 > UBA660 > CAJLIR01. The sequence continues at coordinate 7,512 of CANROQ010000040.1, read as the reverse complement.
TATATAATACTACTTTTTAAGTGACAATTTTTTACAAAATAATTATCAAGTAAGGGCATATACATTTATAGAGGTGTCCTATGAAAGAAGAATATCGAATAAAAAATATCTTTAATGAAAACGGTGTAGCATTTAATGAATTAATAAGCAATTTTTTATTATCTTTTTTAGATAAGGAATTTAATAATATAATAAGAGACGGTATTATCAATACCAATATAATTACAAATTAGATTATGATAACAGAAACACTTTATAAGGTAGGAATATATTTAAGATTATCTAGAGAAGATGAAAAGTTAGGCGAAAGTGGAAGTATCTCTACTCAAAGAGATTTACTATTAAATTATATTAGAGATAACAATCTAGTATTGGTTGATGAATATGTCGATGATGGTGTATCCGGAACAACTTTTGATAGAGACGGTTTTAATCGAATGATCAAGGATTGTGAGTCAAAAAAAATAAATATGATTATCACAAAAGATACTTCACGATTAGGTAGGGACCATATCGAATTTGGTTATTACACCGAAAGATATTTTCCTGAACACAATATTAGGTATGTTGCAGTTAATGATGGTATAGATACTTTTAATAGAAACAATTCAGCAAATGATATGTTAGTATTTAAAAGTGCTTTTAATGATATGTATGTTAAAGATATTTCTAATAAATTGCGAAGTTCACTTTATACTAAAAAAAGGAATGGTTTATTTGTTGGTTGTTATGCACCTTATGGTTATAAGAAAAATGAAGAAGATAAACACAAACTTGAAATAGAACTAGAAACAGCCAATGTCGTTAAAAGAATATTTGATATGTTTATAAGTGGAGATAGTTTAACTAAAATATGTGACACTCTAACCTTAGAAAATATTCCAACTCCTAGTATGCATAAAAATATGAAATTAGGACAAGTGCATGTACACTATGGGGTATGGTCAACTAGAACAGTTGCTAGTATTTTAAGTAACCCAACTTATATGGGAAATTTAACACAATGTCGAAATAGAAAAGTAAATTATAAATCTAAAAAAAGAGTGCATACAAAATCAAATGAATGGATTGTGGCAAAAAATACGGTAGATGCGATAATAGATAAAGAAACTTTTGAATTAGTACAAAAAATGTTTCAAAGTAATAAAAATCGTAGTAGTAAAGGTAATGGAGTAACTGATAAACTTTTGCTTAGAGGATTGATTTATTGTAAGGATTGTGGGCATACTATAGGCTTTAGAGATCATTTACAACAAACCCAAAAGTATGGACTGGTTCATAGAATATATGGCAATTGTAATTATTGGTCTAAACGAAAAAAACAAAATGTATGTACACCACATTCTATTAAATATCAAATTATCGAGGATTTAATTTTAGATGCTTTAAGGAATACAACTAAAAAATATTTAGATAAAAATAATTTAGAACTTATATTAAAAAATTCTAATCAATTAAAAAAGAAAATAGAAAATCTAAAAAAAGAAATATTTAGATTAGAAAATAATATTTCGATACTTAATAGAAAAATAGATGTATGTTACAGTGATAAATTAGATGGTAATATCACTTTAGAGATGTATAAAAGAATATATAACAATTTAACTATTGAAATAGATGAATCAAATAAAAAGAAACAAGAGTATGAAAAAATTTTATATGAATTAGAAAATAATAAAGTAATTGATGATAATTATTATTCAGATAAAATTAAAGAATTTATAGATATGAAAAATCCATCACGTGCTTTAATTAGTTCGTTAATTGAAAAAATAGAGATAGATGAGCAAAGAAATATCAATGTATATTATAAGTTTAAACTGATTTAATTTATTTATAAATGTAAGATAAATAATTTTATAATGATTTGCAAAAAATGTCACAAAAAATATTTTTGCAAATATACTTGCAAAACTTTACAAATCCAAGAAAATATGTTATCATTAATTGGGGTGATAATATGATAGATAGAGAACTGTATTTAAACCGTTTAATTGATGCTAAAGACACGGAATTTATAAAAGTTATTACAGGTGTTAGAAGAAGTGGAAAATCAACTTTATTATTAATGTATAAAGAATATTTGAAAAAACATGGAGTATTAGAAAAAAATATAATTCATATTAATTTTGAATCTGCTATGTTTGATGATATAAAAAATTATAAAGATTTATATAAATATATCAAAGATAAAATTGATAGTGAAAAAACTTACATATTATTAGATGAAGTTCAAAATGTTCAAAATTGGGAAAAAGCTATTAACTCTTTAAATGTAGATTTTAATGTTGATATATATATAACTGGCTCTAATGCTTATTTATTATCATCAGAGTTATCAACTTTATTATCTGGTAGATATATTGAGATAAAAATATATCCTTTATCATTTAAGGAATATTTATTATTTAATAATTATGATAATTCTAATCTTGAAGATAAATTTTATGAATATTTAAAATATGGTGGTCTACCTGCAATTACTTTAATTAAAGACAAACAAGATTTAGTAATGTCTTATTTAAATGATATTTATAATACGATTGTAAAAAAAGATATAATAGATCGCAATAGTATTAAGGATACTGCTCTTTTAGAAAATATAATAAAATATTTGGCTTCTAATATTGGTAGTGCTGTATCTTCTACTAAAATTAGTTCTTATTTAAATAGCAATAAAATAGTTGATAAATGTAATCATCAAACTATTGACAATTATTTAAATATGTTAGAAAAATCTTATATTATGTATAAAGCTGATAGAAGTGATATTCGCAATAAAACAATTTTGAAAACTTTAGGAAAATATTATATATCTGATATAGGTTTAAGAAATATAATATTAGGTTTTAGAAATATCGATGAAGGCCATTTATTAGAAAATATAGTATATTTAGAATTATTAAGAAAAGGATATAAAGTTAGTATCGGTAAAACTTTAGATTATGAGGTAGATTTTGTAGCTGAAAATCCAAATGAAATTATATATTATCAAGTAACTAAATCACTTAATAATGATGAAGTAAGAGAAAGAGAAATTAGAAGTTTGGAAAGCATTCCCGATAATTATGAAAAAATTATTTTGACTATGGATAAGACGATAAATAAAGATTATAATGGTATAAAAGTTATTAATATAATAGATTTTTTATTAGATAAATAATTTATAATAAAAACTGAGTTATGATAAATTTTATTAACTTGGTTTTTATTTTTATATAAAACATTTGTTATTCATAAATTTAAATACAAAAAAATATATTGCAAGCAAAATAAACATTAAAGATAATGAATAATAAAAATATTTCTAATAAATAAAATAAATAATGAATATACAATGTTTAAAACTTTGGTGTGTTATAGTACTAACTCCTTCACTAAATAAAAGCTTTAAATTCCAAAGTGATTGGCCATACAATAATTCTCAAAGTTATTTATTCCAAACCTTATTAAAAGATATAAACAACGATACTGAAAAATTGTTTGAACAAACCGAAAATGAATATATTTATACTACAGGTGTTAATTATTCAAATAATAGAGATTTGAAAAAACAAAAAATTTATATTGATAAAGATATTAATATTACTAAAGTAGAAGTATTAGATGAAAACGATGAAATAAAAATGAAGATGAATTTTAATAATGTAGATATGGATGCTAAATTTGATGATAAATATTTTGAATTGAAACAAAATATGGCTGTATCTGATGATGTCTTTGAAGAGACTAAGACAACTGGCAAAATTGAAGATATTGTCTATCCAATGTATATACCTGCCAATACTTATCTAACAGGTCAAAATGTCGTTAATAAAGAAGATGGAGAACGTGTTATTTTAACATTTTCAGGTGAAAAACCTTTTGTGTTTGTTCAAGAAACAGTAAGTTATGATGAAGAAATGAACACTATTCCTGTCTATGGTGAACCACTTATATTAACTGATACAATAGGGGCATTATCCGATAATTCAGCAAGTTGGGTTAGCAATAATACAGAATATTATATAGTTTCAGATGCTTTATCACAAGAAGAATTAGTTAGTATTGTTCAATCTGTAAGTGTTATGCCAGTATCTAAATAATTGCACATAAAAAAGTAATTTATCAAAAACGATAAATTATTTTTTTGTTTATCTAATTTGTAACAAGTTCTTTTTCTTTAGTTAAATATTTGTCATTACATCTACCTAACACCCAATCAATGGAACAATTACTCATTTTACATAATTCTATTAGAAAAGGACTTAATATTAAAAATTTACCATTTTCGTAATTACTGATAGCCGATGATGATGTATTTAATTTATGAGCTAAATCTCGCATTGTAAGGTTTAAATCTTTCCTTATTTCTTTAATTCTAAGTGCTACTAATGAAATATCTAATGTTGTATTATTACTAATATGCTTTTGTTTATTAGTTAAACCTACAATATAGTCAATGTTTATATGATAAAAATTGGCAAGTTGAAATAATCTTCTAGTTGGTATATTTAATTTTTCATTTTCCCATTCGGAATAAACAGATTCAACTACTTGCATTTGTTGTGCTACATTTTTTCTTAGTAAACCTTGTTCATCACGTAATTTTTCTAATCTAATGTTCACTAATAGCCACCACCTTATGCAAACAATTATTTCATTATCTTCGGCTATTTTAAATTTTCTTCGGTATATTTGAGCAAAATAAGGTATAATATTTTTAGATGAAAATTTTAGAATATTGGAGGTATAAAATGAATGGAAATTTAAAAGATGAAAACAAAGTATTGGAATCGCTAATAAAATTAAATATCAAATATGCTATTGAAGATTCTAATATTAATTTGCGATTGTATGGTATTAAGTTGCAATATTACCAAAATCTACTTAATCAATTGGAAAATAATAAGCCACTATTTTTTCAAAAAAGAAAACTTATCGATTACGAAAATAAAAGGGTTGAGTATAATAGAAAAATAGATGAATTATCTACTAAAATGGAAGAAGAGTTTAATTTATTAGTAAATTTAGAACAAAATAAATAGCTAAATAAACATCAATAAAATAATTGATTACAAATGCTCTTATATTACCAAAATTTTCCAATATAAGCAAAAAAATTATCTAATGTTAAACAATAACTTGTCATAACAACTGTCATATTAATAATTTGTAATTGATTTTAAAAATAAAAACGTTTATAATTGTTTGTAGGTGGTAATTATGAAAAAAAAGACAAAAAATAAAAAAAATGTTAATTCAGAAATAGAAGTAGGTAATTTGTTTAAAATTATATTAGTTATCATGATTGTTTTTGGAATATTCTATATATTAACTTACTATATGCAAAAAAACAAAAAAACAACTACAAACAATGGTAACAATGATCACTTGGCAATCATCCAATATGATGAAATATTGATTGGTAATATGTTAAATCAAAGCGAAGAAGAGTATTATGTATTAATATTAAATGAAGAAGATTACCGAACAAAATATAAAAATTATTTAGCAAACTATACGAACAATAATAAATTCTACTATGCTTTAATAGATAATGCGTTTAATAAACCTTATATAGGTGAAACTAGTAATTTAAATGTTGATAATCTCAGTGATTTAAAAATTAGTGATACGTCACTTTTAAAAATTAGTGCTGGAAAAATAGTTGAGACGTATGATGGAAATTCAGCTGTAATGCAAAAATTCATAGATATTAATAAATAGGTTATTAAGGAGAGTCAATATGGAAAAAGAAAATAAAAAAATAGACGTTGAAACAAAAAATAAAAAAAATAGTGAGAAAAAAGACGTGAAAAAAAGTCAAACAAAAAGTTCTAGTTCAACAAAAGCATCAAGCAAAAAAACAAGCAGTAAAACATCAATTAAAGAAGGTAAGAAATCTACTAACAAAAAACAAATAAAAAATGGTATAAAACAAAGTGATACAATTAATGAAAAAAAGACAACAAGCACGAAAAATGCAAATAAAACTAAGGAAGATAAAACTAAAAAAACAGTAGTTAAGACTAAAGAAACACAAAAGAAAAATGCAACTCAAACTAAAAAGAATTCAAATAATGAATTAACATCTAAAAAAAATATAAAAATTGAAAAAAAAGATGATGAAAATTTAAATGAAATAAAAATTAGCAAAGATGTAAAAAAAGAAGAACAATTAGAAACTTTAAACATTGCCTCAAAAAAGTCATCTAAAAATAATTTTGGAGTAAAAGAAGTAGTCGGAATTATGATAATTACTGCTATTGTAAGTTTTTTTGTAGGAAATATGATAAAGCCTAAAAATGAAACTACGTCTTTAGGTAATTATGAAAAAGAACTGTTATCAAATTATCGTGATATAGTAGCCAATTATTATAAAGATATAGATGCAAGAGATTTAGTAAAATATGCTACAAAGGGTATGATTTATTCGTTAAATGATCCATATGCTACTTATATTGATATAGATGCTATCGATGATTTTAATATTGATATTTATGGTGAATATGAAGGAATTGGTATTCAAATGAGCTATAATGATGAATATGAACCTATTGTAGTTTATGTGTATCCAAATTCACCAGCAGCTAATGGTGGATTAGAAGAAGGCGACATTTTAGTCTATATAGATGATACAGGTGTTATAGGTAAAGATTTAGATGCTATTAAAGAATTGATTACTTCTTATGGAGATAAAGAATTTAAACTTATTTTCCAAAGAGATGGTGAAGGACATGAAGCAATGCTAAAAAAAGATAAGATCATAATAGAAAGTGTTGCTACAAAATTATATGAACGTAATGGACAAAAAATAGGCTATTTATCATTAAATAATTTTGCAAAAAACTCTGATGAACAATTTAATACAAAATTAAAAGAATTAGAAAAAGAAAATATAGATTCCTTAATAATCGATTTAAGATATAATTCTGGTGGAGAATTAGAATCAGTTCATAACATTGTTTCCTTATTTGTTCCAAAAGGAGAAACAATATATCAATTTAAAGAAAAAGATAAAATTACAAAATATTATTCTGATAATGATGAAACACGTGATTATAAAGTTGTTATTTTAGCAAATGGTGGAAGTGCTTCGGCTTCAGAGTTAATGATAGGTGCTTTAAAAGAAGTTTATGGGGCTACTATTATAGGTACTAAAACTTTTGGAAAAGGTACTGGACAACAAGTTGTTACATTGGAAAATGGTGAAAAATATAAATTTACTACTAAAGAATGGTTAACTGCAAAAGGAAATTCTATTGATGAAGTAGGAATAAAACCAACAATTGAAGTAGAACAATCAGAAGAATATAATGATGATCCAGTAGAAGAAAATGATACACAATTAAATGCTGCTTTGGAATTTTTAACAAAATAGGTTACTATTCACAGCCTAAATAGAAAAAAATTAATTTTTACCACTTTTGGTATTAAAATATTGTAAAATTGGGAATTGACATATAAAAAACAAAGATTTTTTATATAAATCTCCCACTTTGAAAAAATTGACATTTTTAACAATTTTTT
>CANROQ010000039.1 GCA_947632295.1 uncultured Bacilli bacterium | reverse complement strand
ACTATTATCGCATTGTTATTGGCTTCTTTAAGCGCTAATTTATTACGAAATAACAAATCTTCAATCGTTTCATTTTCTAATAATATATCTTCATTTTTAGATACATCCCAATTTGGATTTAACATTGCGAAAAATAAGGTTGGAATAGTAGCTGTAACTTCCGATACATAAGCCATATTAAATGAGCCTTTAGATTCATATGCATTATCTAATTTAATTCGATTAGTTACATTAATATATCCACCTGGTGCATCAATTGTATATGGAAATTGAATTGAAAAAATAATTAATATAAAAACACAAATTAAGAAAAAACGATATTTTTTAAAAAAATTTTCTTTTTTATTATCATATAATTTATTAAACATAGGCTTTTCCTTTCTAATAAAGAATATACATGGGAGGACATTTTATGAAAAAAACAGTTAAAACAATTACTATTTTATGCATTTTACTTTTTATTGCTTTTGAAATATTAACAGAATCGAAATCAATTTTAGAAACAGTTAATTTTTCATTTAATATTTGGAAAGAAAATGTTTTCCCATCACTTTTTCCTTTTTTTGTTTTATCTGAATTATTAATAAATTATGGCTTTATTGAAATTATTGGCGAAGTATTTAAACCTTTTATGAACAAGATTTTTAAAACTAAAGGCGTTGGGGCTTTTGCCCTTTTTATGAGCATGATTTCAGGATTTCCTAGTAGTGCCAAATACATTCGTGAACTAAATAAAAAAAATTTAATCGATGAAAAGGAAGCCACAAAATTATTAATGTTTACACATTTTTCTAATCCATTATTTATTTTAGGAACCATTTCCTTGTTATTTTTAAACAATAAAGAAGTAGGTTTACTAATATTAATATGTCATTATCTAGGTAATTTTATTATTGGTATTATTTTTAGAAATTATTATGCTTCAAAACAAGAAAATACCAAAATTTCTTTAAAAAAAGTTTTAAATGAAATAAATAAAAAACAAGATAAAAATAAAAAAAGTTTCGGAGAAGTAATGACAACTGCTTTACTTAATAGTATAAACACGCTTATCTTAATTTTAGGTGTTGTAACAGTTTTTTTAATCATTACTACAATTATTGATAATAATATCAATTTAAATAGTTTTCAACAAAGTATTCTAAATGGTATTGTCGAAATGACACAAGGATTAAAATATGTAAGTTTAGAAGAGATTCCATTAAAACTTAAATGTATTCTCTCTACTATGATTATATCATTTGGAGGACTAAGTGTCCATATGCAAGTAATTAGTATTTTAAGCGATACAAAAATAAAATATTTACCATTTTTAACTGCTAGAATTATCCATGCTCTAATTTCATCATTATTAGTTTTTGTAACATTTGATTGGTGGATGAATTTATTTTAAAAATCAAAAAAATTGCAGGAATATGCAATTTAATTTTTTATTAATGATTTTGAAATTGTTATTACTGGACGAATACCAATATAATTATTGCGACTAGCATAGTCATGTCCAACATTAGCATTTTTGCAAACTTCCCACACACGTGATGATTCGCCAAAAATTGATGTAGAGGTCCAATAACAACCTCCTCTATGAAGTCCTGTCGCATTGTTTAAGCACCCATAATTTTCACAATCACCACCTGTTCGATCATATAACCAAGCATATTGGCAACCATTTGGTAAACTTTCACATATTTCTCTAGAACCTACTATTTGTTGATTTGAATCTTCTATGTAATAATGTTTATCCTTGTTACTAGTTCTTGAATCAAATTCATTATTTCCAACTATTTTTGCTATTTCATCAGCAGTTATCAATCTTGCATTTAAATTATCCTGCCAACTTTTTGTATCTTCTCTTAATTTGGCATTTATCTCACTTGCATCTTTATTATTATTTTGTGAATTCCATGCTACTACATCTGTTGTATTATGATCTAATAATAAATTATAAGCCATACTATCACTTGAATCATTATATATATACCATTTCATACAGCCTGTTTTATTTTCAGTATCACTATTTTCTTCACTATAATCATCATCACATTGCATACCAGTTTCTGGATTAAAATATACTATTGTCCCACTGTCTTTTACTTCATCACTTTTTTCAATACATTCACTTATTCCACCTATATAACCACATATATAGCCATTTACCTCTAAATTTGTTGTTATTATATTATTTCCACCATTACTTATGGTTATATTTCCACTACTTACTTTTTTTCCTTTATAATTTAATTTTTCTAAATTTTCTATATTATATCCTTCTAAAGTATTTGTTAGAATGCAACCATCATTACTATTACAACTAAATTCTAATTCTTCACTTGGGATTGCTCCTTGATTTTGTAACATAAAGTTTGCAATATAACTTTCGGCTGCTTCCACTATTCCATATGTTGAATCTTCTGCTGCACTCAGTCTTGACTTATTTAATATCTCGATTATTCTTGGTACTGCTATTAACGCAATTACGGCTAGTATTACGATTACTGCTAATAATTCTATTAATGTAAAGCCATTTCTTTTTTTCATTTTTTACTTCCTTTCTACCTTACATTATTTATTGTAACACACTATATTTTACTTTGCAATACCCCATCAAAAAAATTATAATGAGTTTATTTCATTATAATTTTTTATAATAATTGATATAAATTATTATTTATCTTAAAGCATTTATTTCTTTTATTCATAAATTTGTAGTGCTAGCAATCGTATTAATATCAACTTTTTGTTTTAATAAATTTTTAGCAATATCGATAGTTTTATTCTTTTCACCTTGGGTTATTCCTTGACTAATTCCTAAAGCCTTACCTTGATTAAAGCCAGCATCAACACCACCTTTATAAATTGAGACATAATCTAATTTTTCATTCATCATCATTTTATATATATCTTCCATTTTTTGATACTCCTTTTCAATTTTATTATATATTTCCATTTTTTCTAATATTTCTCTATATTCTTCATTTTCAATTATTTCTTTTAACTTTTCTAGATTATTATTTTTGAATAAATTTATTATTTCATAATACTTTCCCTTTTTATCATTCTCATCTATTTTTGTTAAATCAAATATTTTATATTCTAATTTTTGACTAAAGATTTTATTTTTTCGCTTTAAATATACACTATCATGATAATTATCATCAAATAACTTATAATTTATTATCGCATATACTTTGATACTTCTTAAATTTGAATAACTCTCACCTTCCTTTAGACAATGATTGGAAATTACATTACTAGAATAAAATAATAATCGTTCCCTAAAATTATGTTCATCGATATTTTGTAATTCAAGAATAACTATTTCATCATTTACTTCTAACAAGATATCAACTATTCCTGCCTTACCAACTTTATTATTTTTAATAAGTTCAGGATTTAAATATTTTATTTTATTGGCTTTAACACCAAATAAATCTAATAATAAAAGTTTTAAATATTTTTCTTTCATAAATATTTTTTTAAATAGATAATCATTTGTAAGAGTATAAATTTGTTTCATGATTAACCTACAGTTAAATTATACATTTTATTCCTACTTTTGACAAGTATTTTTATAAAATATATTTTAACTCAAATCACCTCCTGTTTATAATATACAAGATAACTATACTAAAATCCTTCTTAAAAAACAAAAATTGTCAAAAAAATGCAACTAAATTTAATTTGCTATTAAAGATTAATAGTGTAAAATTGATAACTTACATTAACATATAAAAAACAACACAACTTATTAATAAATTAAAAAATTCTTCTTTACACTCATGTAAATTAATTTTAAAATTTTAAATCACTGAAACTTAGTTATATGCTATAATTTATATAGAATATAAAACAAAATAGAAATAACATGAGGTATAATATGAGTAGTAATAAGCAGTATTATAAAGATATAAATTTAATTAGATTATTAGCGTGTATAGCGATACTATTATATCATCTAAATATTTTAAAAGGTGGGTATTTAGCAGTATGCGTCTTTTTTGTCTTGAGTGGATATTTATCTTGTATTTCTTCTTTTAAAAAAGAAAAATTTTCAATTGTATCATATTACTATAATCGCTTTTTAAAATTATATCTACCACTTTTAATTGTCGTCTTTTTAACCATTTTTATAATTACTTTATTTCCAAATATAACATGGCTTAATTTAAAACCAGAAGCCACTTCAGTTTTATTAGGATACAATAATTTTTGGCAAATAAGTACACAGTTAGATTATTTTTCAAAATTTATCAATTCACCATTCGTTCATTTTTGGTATATTGCTATATTATTACAATTCGATTTAATATTTCCATTTATCTATTTATTTTTTAAAAAAATTGGTGATAAATTTAATAAGTTAATACCGTGTATTATTTTAAGTTTTATTTCAATTATAAGTGTCATATTTTTCTATCACATGTCTTTAGAAGAAAATATTATGATAACATACTATAATACTTTTGCTAGATTATTTTCATTATTATTTGGTGTTAGTTTGGGATTTGTTCACTCATATTATAAACCATTAATATTTAAATTGTTTAAAAAAGAAATAATTCGTAAAATAATATTTTATATCTATATGTTAACATTAACTGCATCTTTTATTTTAATTGACGCTAATTCAAAATATTTTGTTATTAGTATGATATTAGTTTCATTAATTACTTGTCGTCTAATTGACTATAGTATTATAAATGAAAAGCAAAATTTAACTATTTTTGATAAAATACTTAAAAATATAACTGACATTAGTTACGAAATATACCTAGTACAATACCCTATTATCTACTTATTTCAGTATCTAAATATTCAGCAAAGTTTTAAATTAATTATAATATTCTTTTTAATTATTTTAATTTCTTATACCTTACATTTTTGTCTTAATAAAAGCACTAAATTAAAAATTCCTAATTATATTTTAAAATTTATTGTTATTTGTCTTTGTATAAATGGAAGTTATAAATATATAATAGCCAAAGATCATACAAGTGAAATGAATTCTTTAAAAGAACAATTAAATCAAAATGAAATTTTGATAAGTATTAAGCAAAAAGAATATGCAGAAAAAAGTAAACAAGAAAATGATGATTGGCTAACTACTTTAGAAAATTTAGAAAATGATGAAAATAAACTAGGAGATATTGTTACTAACCTAAACGTTGTTGGCATTGGTGATTCAGTTATGTTAGGTGCAATTGCAAATTTATATGATACTTTTCCTAATGGCTATTTCGATGCCCAAGTATCACGTTCAATTTTAGTTATGAATGATATAATCGAAAATCTAAAAAATAAAAACATATTAGGAAATACTGTGATTATTAATTTAGGTGCTAATGGAAATTGTTCAGAAAAACAAAAAATAAGTATTATTGAGAGTTTAGAAAATCGCGACATATTTTGGATAAATGTCACTAATGATAGTGATGTACACATCAATTCTTCACTTGTAGAACTAGCCAAAAATTATGACAATTTACATATTATTGATTGGAATTCTATATCACAAGGTCATTTAGAATATTTCTACGCTGATGGAATTCATTTAACACCAATTGGACGAATAGAATATACAAAGGCCATCTATGATGCAATATACAATGTTTATTTAGAAAAATATCAAACAAATAAAAAGCAAATTATTGAGCAACATGAAAATGAACAAAAAGAAAAAATTAGTTTTTATGGTAATGACATCTTATTAAATGCTTTTGATTATATTAAAGATAATTTTAATGATGCTAATTTTTCAATTAATAGTGATTTTAATTATCAAGAATTAAGTAATGAAATAAATAAAGCCATAAAAAATGATACACTTACATATAAAATTGTTTTTGCTTTTGATAATAGTTCTAACTTAAAAAAGAATGATTACAAAAAATTGTTAGAATTATGTGAAAATCATGAAATATATATATTATCTAGTGATGAGAAAACTAATAAATTTTTAAAAGAATTAGATTTTAATAATGTTACTATTCTCGATTTTTATCAAGAAATTAAAAAAAATAATGATTATTTGATGGCTGATAAAATTCATCTAACTAATAAAGGTAATAAAAAATTAAATGAATTTTTAAAAAAATATATTAAATAGTAAAAATTTGAAACAAATATCTATTTAATATTTGACTTATTTAAAATAATATAGTAAAATTATAAGGCATAGGGAAAAAAACTTAAAGGAGGGATAATAATGGCTGTAAAAGTAACTAACAAAACACCTTTATTTGGTAATAGAAGAAGTCATGCTTGTAATGCTACAAGACATGCTCAAAAACCAAATCTACAAAAAGTAACACTATCTGATGGAACTAGTATTAAAATAAGTGCTAGAGAATTAAGAACATTAAAAAGAATCAGTAATAATGTTGAAGAAATTGATAATAATGTAGATGTAGCTGCATAAAAAAACAGGTTTACCTGTTTTTTTTAATCGATTAAGATTTTTTTATTTTTCTTACAATAAATTACTGAACAAATAAATGATGTTATAGGTATTGTAAGTAAAAGTCCAAAACTACCAACAATGATTTGTAAAAGTTCAACTACAATCATTTCTCTATTCGCCAATTCTAATAGAGAACCACTATATGAAAGTAATAAAATAGTCGTTGATAGCGAGTTTCCAATATAAGCCATTACTAAAGTATTAGACATAGTTCCTATCATATCTTGACCAATAGTAATTCCGGACTTCCAAATTGATTTAACATTTTTATCTGTTTTTTTAGCCTTTTTATATACTTCTTCTAGTGAAGACGAAAGTTCAACAGCAACATCCATGATAGCGCCAACTGCACCAATAATTATGCCAGCAAAAATGATGGCTTTTAAATCGAAATTTTGCCTATTATCCATAAGTTGCAAATAATAAGATTGGTCATCGATCAAGCCTGTTAAATGCATTACTTTAGACATGATAACAGTTAATATGGAAGTTATAACCACGCCAAATATACAACCTATCATCGCACAAAATGTTTTTTTACTAACATTATTGATTAATAAAAGAGTCATGATAATTATAAATAAACATGTAATAATCGACCATAAGTAAATATTTTGTCCTGATAGCACTGCTGGTATGAAAACTAGAAAAATGGCTAGGCAAGTAAATACAAGTGAAATAATAGTATTAATTCCTTTCTTACGACCAAATATTAGTAAAAAAATAATAAATAATATACTTAATACAATTAAATAATCACTACGTACATATTCAGTCATCAAATAATCAGCATCATCTAAATAATTTATCTTCATCAATAATACTTGTTTATTTTTGCTTACTTTTTCTTGATTTCCAGCATAAATATCATCTATTTGTTGAGCCGCTACTGCATATTTTCCTTTATTCTTTCCTGATAAAATTTTAGCGCGAAAATAAATAGTTCTAGCCTTATGTTCATCAGTACTTCCAATTTTGTATTCATTTACATCTTCTGAAATAATACTTATAACTTTTGCTTTAATCATTGAATTATTATTTAATATATCTAATTTACTTCCAAATAAATGATAAAAAAATAGAATATAAAAAATTGAAACAGCAATAGTAATTATATATACTATTAAATTTTTTTTCATAATTTACCCCTACATTTTTTGGCAGTTAGCACAATAACAAGTTCCACGACCACCAACGCGAATTTTAATAATATTTTGCTTACAAATAGGACAAGGTGTATTTTCTTTATTATGAACTTTTAAATTTTGTTGGAAACGACCATGAACTCCTTCACTAGATGTATAAGTTCTAATTGTTGTTCCACCATCTTTAATTGCTAAAGATAAAACTTCACGTGTATTTTTAATAATATTATCAAGATCTATGTCGGTTAATTCATTACATTTTTTTAAAGGATTAATATGACTTAAAAATAAAATTTCATCGGCATATATATTTCCAATACCAACAATAATACTTTGATCTAAAATAACTGTTTTAATTGGCAATTTTTTAGTTTTATATTTTTCTTTTAGATATTTACTTGTTAAAGCATCATCCCATGGTTCTAGTCCTAATTCATTTAAAGGTTTACGATTATTGATTTCGTCTTTTTTAATTAAATGCATCCGACCAAATTTTCGAACATCTTGATATCTTAATTCAGTATCGTCTGAAAAAACAAAGGCTATATGTTCATGTTTTGTTACTTCATCACCTATTTTTCTAATCAAATATTTTCCTTCCATTCGTAGATGACTTAACAAAAAATAGTCGTTAAGTTCGAACATTAACCATTTGCCACGTCTTTGCATATCCACAATAGTTTGATTTATAATTTGTTTTTTAAATTCCTCACAAGTTGGATATTCTATTAAATTTGGATAAAAAATATTAACACCTACAATTTTTTTACCAAGTACTTGTTTTTTTAAAGTATTTTTTACAGTTTCTAC
>CANROQ010000038.1 GCA_947632295.1 uncultured Bacilli bacterium | reverse complement strand
CTCCTAAACATATTCATCACCTTACTCTTTAATTATAGCAAAAACGTTCATATTTTAAAACAACTTGAATTAATTTTAATCAATTTATGTAAAAAAATTGTAAAACTTATTAGATAATGATATAATAAATTTATCAAGTATCACTAAATACATTTACTACTTGGGTGCAAAACTCATATTCTTATTGCCCCATAATGTTATAAAAGCCTTATTTTATAAGGTTTTTTTATTTATTTTTTTGTTCTATTCTTTTAAAATTCTCTTATTTTAAAAAATTAGTTTATTTAAAAAATCAACAACTGTATCTTTATCTATCATTAAATGTGAATATATTTTTCATTTCATTTACTATATTAGATTAACTTATAACAGTAATAAAAATATCTCTAAAGACAAAATCATGCATTTCAATTTATTTTAAAAAATGATTATTAAAGTAATATTGATTTTTATATTTATCTAATATATAATATGTCACATTGGAGCTGATATAATGAATAAAATATTGGGTTTCTTACAAAAATTATTTCTTTTTATCAAAAAGCCAAAAGAAGAATTACTTCCAAAAGATAATGAAAATTCTATTAAAATTGATAATATTAATTGGAATTTAATCAATGAATTAATGGAAAATGATATTGTTTTAGTTACGATGGATAAAGGTGAGATACAAAGACAAAATATAGAAGAGTGTCATCAAAAAAGACCATTTATGATTAAAGAAAAAATAGCTGATGAACAAAGTTTATGTGGTTATTATTTAACTGGTAATATTAATAATACTTTTTTTGAAAAAGAGGTTAATAAAGGATTAAAATTGGTGTTATATAAAGATTTTTATCAATTATCAAAAAATAGTATTGTTATTTTGAACAATGAGGTTAAATTGCCATATGAAAATATAATTTCCATTATTGATCATATAAATGATGAGGATTTAGTTAAATTAAAAAAATATAGAAATTTATTATGCCATATTTCAGTTATTTCAAACAAAGAAAATAGGTTGATTGAAATTGGTGATATTATTTTTTATGATGATAAACAATATGTTATATATCAAATCGATAATACGAATTGTTATGGATATCCAATATTACAAATCGAAAAAAATGTTGATTTAATTCAAAATCATAATTATATAAAATTTGATTCAAAAATTTATTTTATAGATTATAAAGATAATAAAGTATTTAATAATAATGAAAAATTATGCATCATAGAAAGATGGAATTATGATATAGTTGAAAAGATAAGACATAATAAAAAATTAATAAAATTAGAACAAAAAAATAATAAAGTTCTAAAACATAATTGTAATAATAAAAGAACTAAAAAATAATGTTTAAATTATAAAATTAAATAGTTCTTTTTATTTTATATGCATTTTTTTTCAAAAGTGTTATAATTATTTTAGAAATACAATTATTATGAGGTAATACTATGATAGTGTTGATTGGAACAAAAAACGAAACAAAAATAAAAGGCGCTAAATGTGCACTTGATAAGTATTTTAATGATGTAGAATTAATTGGTGTTGATGTTTCTAGTGGTGTTGCTAGTCAACAGTTGCTGATGAAATATATGAAGGTGCCAAAAATAGAGTAGAAAATATAATTAATTATGCTAAAGAAAAAAATCTTGATGTTGATTATTTTTTAGCAGTAGAATCAGGAATTATTAAAATTTTTGATAAATGGTTTATTGTAAGTTTAGCGATTATAAAATATAAATTTGGCTATGAAAGTTGTGGACTTAGTCCAGCCTATCCAGTACCAAATCGTTATGTTGAACAAATTATTAATTCTGATTTGGGAAAAGTAATGGAATCTATTTTTTGCCAAAATAATTTGGATAAAATGAAAGGAGGCATTAATTGTTTATCTCGTGGCATTATTAATAGAATAGATTTAACTTGCGAAGCATTTCTAATGGCACTTACACAATTTATTAATCATGATATTTGGAAAGATAAAATTTAAAAAATTGCAAAATTTGTTAGAAAATGTTATGTATTAGTTCTTTTTCGTTTTAAAAAATATATATTTTAATAAAGGAGGAATGTTTTAAATGAAAAAGTATATTTCTGAGTTTGTTGGAACTTTAGTTTTAGTATTAGTTGCTTGTGGTGTAGCAGTCATCACTGGCGGAAATTTGATTGCAACTCCACTTGCTTTTGGTTTAGTTATTGTAGCAATGGCTTATTCGATTGGAAATGTATCAGGTTGTCATATTAATCCGGCTGTATCATTAGCAATGTTAATTAATAAAAAAATTAGTTTTATAGATTTTGTAGGTTATGTGGTTGCTCAATTTTTAGGAGCAGTGGCTGGTGCTGCTATTTTAGGTGTATTACTTGATGATTTTACTACATTAGGCGCTAATAGTTATGCTATGGAAGGTCAATTGGCAACTACTGTTTGGATTGCCTTATTAATAGAAGTTATATTAACATTTATTTTTGTAACAGTTATTTTAGGAGTAACTTCTAAAAAAGAAAATAATGCTGTATCAGGAATTGTTATCGGTTTAACTTTAACATTAGTACATATAATTGGAATTCCATTTACTGGTACAAGTGTTAATCCTGCTAGAAGTTTTGGTCCAGCCCTTTTACAAGGTGGAGAAGCATTAAATCAAGTTTGGGTATTTATTTTAGCGCCTTTAGTAGGGGCAGTTCTTGCAAGTTTATTTTATAAATATGTTTTAGAGAAAAAATAATTAATTTATGCAAAAAAAGTTCTTTGAGAACTTTTTTGTTTTTCTAATTTTTTTGTTTTGTTAATTTTTTACTTTTTTCTATTTTTTGTTTATTTATTTGTGTATATTCATCTAATTCTTTTAGTAATTCGTTATAAAGTTGAATGATGTTATTTATATTAGGGGTAAATGAATTATAACCAATATTATAAGCACTGACTAAATCAGCAGGAAAACCATAGGTAATACTGCAAATTTTTATCGCATCTTGATATAAATTTGAAAAATGATTATATGATGGGTATTTTTCTAAAGTAGTTTTTATTAATTTTGGACAGTGATTTCCAATTCTTTCACTGAAATCTTTATTGATTTTATTTCGCATTTTTAGTAAAAATTCTTTATTTGTTTCATTTTCTTTAATAATTTCTACATTTTCAAAATTTTGGTTTAAATGGATATTATGATTACATTCATCTATTTTTTGATCAAATAAACCAATTATTGAAGCAAAAAAATTAATTTTATTTTTTAAACTTTGTGTTTCTAAGTTGGCTGGATATGTCGTAGTTCCATATTTTGCTAATTCCATTTGAGATAATGTTTCAAATTGATTAATTAATTTGGTTGCTTTAATATTATTATTTAAATAATTTTCTAAATTTTCGTTTGAAGTATATTCATAATATTGCTTTTGTAAGGCTTTAATCTTCATTTTATATAAATTAATTTTTAATGGTTCTTTCTTATTAAATTTTTTATCTTCTATTATAACTGGCATAATATATTCTCCTTTTTTTCGATATATTATATATTTATGAAATATTTTTGTCAATATTAGATTATAATTTTATATTTTGGTTAAGCATAATTTTTTATTTGCTATGTAAGGATTAGTTTTATAATAGAATTCTGTTTCTAATAATTGATAACCACAAGATAGAGCTGTTTTAATACTAACTATATTATCATTAGCAATTTTTAAATTAATAGTTTCAATTGGATAATTTTTAAAAATGTATTCAGTAATTTCATTTAATAACGTTTTTCCGTAAGAATTACCTCTTTTATTTTTATCGATGGCAGATTTTAAATAAACTCTTTTATTTTCTACATCATAATTACCTATACCAATGTAACCAATATAAATGTTATTATTTGCTACTAAAAATCCATGATTAAAAAATTCATTTTTGGGATTATTTAATAGACCAATAGTAATTCCTTGAAATCTTTTTTTTATTGTTTCATCATGACAAAGTTGTTTAATAAATTCTAATTGTTGTCTATTAGACTTATCAAAAGTATGTAATGATAAACTTTCTAATTGTATATAAGTCATTTTATTCTCACCATATTCATTTTATCATATAATTTTGTTAAAGTGATATATTATTAAAAGTTAATTTAGAGAAAATTATATTTTTATATAATGACAAGATGTGTAAATATTTAAAATTTGATTGTAGAAAAAAGAAATTATTATGTTATTATTATAATAGGAAGTGCTTGTACAGACTTGTATTTTGTATAGGCTTTTTTTGTAGGTGTGTAGTATGTATGATTATATTAATAAAAATTTAGAAAAATGTTGTATTTAGTTTCAAGATATGTTGCTATCTAATGATTATATAAGTATTAAAAAATATGAAATTTTTCTTGATAAATATCGTGATAGTTTTGAAGCATTTAGTAAAAATAATGATGTTATTAATGATGAGATAAAAAAGAAGATTATGTCAATTATTAATGATGGCTATAATATTATTGATAGACGCAACAAAAAGTATGTCGAGAAAAAATTAATCGAATACAAGGACTATTTTGATAATATGTTTAAGTCAGTTGACGAAAATATTATATTAGATGATGAACAAAGACGCGCTATTTTAATTGATGAAGATTATTCTTTAGTAATAGCAGGAGCCGGTAGTGGAAAAACGACAACAATGGCAGCTAAAGTTAAATTTTTAATTGATAAATGTGGAGTTAAACCTAATAAAATTATTTTGCTTGCTTTTACTAAAAAGGCAGCTAATGAGTTAGATGAAAGAATTAATAAGGATTTCAAATTGTCAGTAGAGGTGTTGACTTTTCATAAGTTAGGAATGAAATTTATAAGAAAAATATTTAATAGACCTGTTCAAATTGTATCGGATGGAACAATGTATAAATATATTTCTGATTATGTTAAAAATACTATTTTTCCTAATAAAAAATTACTTAAATATTTTATAGAAACATTTAATGAATATGTTAGTTTTGATGAAGAAGTTTTTAAATATGCAACATTTAATGAATTTTTTCAAAATTATGTCGATAAAAAATATGAAGAGTATAAAGATGATTTAGATAGTTATATAAATCCAAGAATTGAAAATCGTTTAAAACAAAATCGTAGTATTAATGGTGAATTTTTAAAATCTAAGTCAGAGGCTTTAATTGCTAATTATTTATATGAGAATGGATATAATTATAAGTATGAAAAGGTTTATCCGTATAAACTTAAAGATGGAAGGTCATATTCCCCAGATTTTACAATATTAGATGATGGATTAAATATTTACATTGAATATTATGGTTTAACAACTTTATATAATAATGATAAATATACTACTGATGATATTAAAACATATCTTAAATTAATTGAAAAGAAAAAACAATTACATCGTAAGTTTGGGACTGATTTAATTGAGTTATATGCCTCTCAAGAAAATGGCAAAACAACTTTAGATGTTCTTCATGATGAACTTAAAAGGAGAAAAATTATAACTAAAAAAAGAACAAAAAAGGAAATTTTTTATAGATTATTATATACATCAGAAGAAACACATTATTTTCGTTTTATTAGTTTAGTTATGGCTTTTATAAAAAGATTTAAAGAAAAAGGTTATACAGTTTTAGATTATGATAAATTAATGTCTGAAAATATTGATGATAAATTAAAATCGCAATTAAAATTTGTTAAAAATATATTTAATTATTATGATAAAAGTATTCATAAAAATATGCAGATAGATTTTAATGATATGATTAATTATGCTTATTTAGGAATGAATAAAGTAAAAGAGCGTCAAAAATTTTTATCTTATGATTATTTAATAATAGATGAATATCAAGATATATCTATGCAACGTTATAATTTTGCTAAAAGATTATCAGATTTGTTTGGAGCGAAAATAGTTGCTGTTGGTGATGATTGGCAAGCAATTTATAGTTTTTCTGGTTCTGATATTGAATTATTTACTAACTTTTGTGATTTGATGGGTTATGCACAAATAAACAAAATTACAAAAACATATAGAAATAGTCAAGAATTAATTGATGTAGCAGGTGATTTTGTAAGTCGTAATAAGGCACAATTTAATAAAAAATTGCTATCTAATAAACATTTAAAAAATCCTATTGAATTGTGTTATTATGATACTGGGGATGTATTATCTAAACAAAAAGTTTTGAATGATTTAATTAGTAAAATATATAATGAAAATAAAAAATATAAAATTTTATTACTAGGTAGATATCAAAAAGATATTAATGAATATATTGATAGTCAATATTTTCGAAGTGGTCCTGATAGTAGAATAATTTGTAAAAAATATCCAAATGCTCAAATAGAATTTTTAACAGTTCATAAATCTAAAGGTTTAGGTTATGATCATGTTATTATTTTAAATGCGATTAATTCTAAATATGGATTTCCTACGCAAATAATAGATGAACCATTATTACAATTATTAGATGAAAATAAAAGTGATATGATTGAATATGCCGAAGAAAGACGATTATTTTATGTGGCACTAACTAGAACTAAAGGAAAAGTTTATATATTAACGCCAAATATGCCAATTACAAAAAGATCAGATTTTGTTATGGAAATTCAGTATGATGAAAATGTTTATGAAAATTTTAATTATGTTGAATAGGTGGTTTAGAAATGGCTAGAAGATATAAAAAAAGTTATGATTATGATGCTTTAGCACTATTTTATACAATGATATTGTTTTTTGCCTTGTCTTTAATATTTAAATATTATATTTATATATTAATTATTGGTGGTTTAATTTTATTATATATAATAGTTCGATTAATAATAAATAGTGATATATTTGGTAAATTTAAAAAAGTTGTTATTTATCATAATGGTAATAGTTTAGAAGAAGAGATTTCAAAATTACAAGAATTACCTAAAAATGATGCTAATGATTATAAAATAAATTGTTTAAAAAAAGGCATATATGGTGAAAATAAATTATTATATGTATTAGAACATAGCGATATACCAATGTATGTTTTACATGATTTAACTTTAAAGTATGATGAATTTAAAGCTCAAATTGATTTTATAGTTATTACTAAACGAAATATTTTTGTAATAGAAGCAAAAGATTTAAAGGGAAATTTAGATATAGAAAGTGATGGCACATTTACAAGAAAATTAGGACGATATAAAAAAGGAATTAAAAATCCATTGACACAAAATAAAGAACATGAGATTGTCTTAAATAAAATTTTAAAACAAGAAAAATTAAGAATAAAATATAAGACATTAGTAGTACTAACAAATGATAATGCTTATATTAATTACAAAAAAGGTTCTAGAGAATCTTATAAAAATGTAATTCGTAATGATCAATTGTATAATTATATTAAAAAAATAGAGAAAAAATCTAATATTTGTAGAAATGAAAACAAGATAAAATTAATTTGTGATAAATTACTTAAATATAATACATAAGATAATTCTTTTGTATTATTTTTTGATTATTGATATAATAAATATATGGTGGTGAGATGATGTTAGGTGATGAAATTTCTTATCAAGCATTAACAATTAATGTTTTATATGTTATTATTATGTGTATTATCATTTTAATTGTTATGAGTATTTTTAAATTATGTTCAAAAATTAAAAATAAAAAAAGATATATTACTGTTGAAAAAAATATACAATTAATATATCAAGAATTAGAAAAAATTAATGAAAAATTAGATAGAATGTATAATAATGATAGTGATGATTTTATAGAAAAATAAAAACTTATTATTTTCAAATGCAGTTTATTTATGTATAATATTATTGCAAGGAAGATGTTTTTTTTAAACACCTGTAATGGGGCGAAGTATATTATATAAATAGTTGTGCAGGTGACTTTAATATATTTAGTCTTGTCGAATTCGATTTCATCGATTCTCAAACGATGTTTCTTCCTTGCTATAATTTGAGGTGCTATATGAGTTTGATTGACTTATTAGATAATCATGATATATGGAAAGAATTTTTAGAAACGAAATTAAATAATTCTTATTTACCTGTTAAAATAATTGAAAAATATAAAATGTTTATAGAAAATAAAAAATATGAACAAATTGTAAAAAATATAATAGATGATAAATATATTTTTAGTATTCCTACTAAGATATTAATTAGTAAAATGGCTAAAACAAAAAAAAGAATTGTTTATAATTATAATGAAGAAGAAACTTATGTATTAAAATTATTGAGTTATTTGTTATATAAATATGACTATATGTTTACGCCTAATCTTTATTCATTTAGAAAAAATATAGGTGTTAAACGGGCTATTCATGATATAATGTATCATAAAAATATTAATAATATGTATGGGTATAAATTAGATATTTCTAATTATTTTAATAGTATCCCTATTAATCAATTATTATTAAATTTAAAACAAGATTTACAAGATGAAAAATTATATAGTTTATTTGAAAAAATTTTAACAAATCAATATGTTAATTATAATGGAAAAATTTTGTTAGAAACTAATAAAGGCATTATGGCTGGTATTCCGATATCGGCTTTTTTAGCAAATTATTATTTAAAAGA
>CANROQ010000037.1 GCA_947632295.1 uncultured Bacilli bacterium | reverse complement strand
TAAATTGTAAAATTTCATTATATTAACTACTAGTTAAATTATATAATTTATTTTTACTTTTGACAAGTATTTTTTACAAATTATGACTAGTAGTAAATCACCTCCTGTTTATAATATACAAGATAACTATATTAAAATCCTTCTTAAAAAACAAAAAAACTTTAAAATTTTTTATTTTAAAGTTTTATTTTATATTATCGATAATCATACCTTTATAATACTTCCAAGCTAAAATTCTAAGTACCATATCATCGAGCATTTCTTCCTCTAAATCTCCATCATTAAGAGCATTCTTTATATCATTTATACTTTGTTCATAATCCGTTACTATTAATAAATCATTACCTGCTAAAATAGCTTTAACAACTGGTGATTCGGCATATTCAGAAATTGCTTGCATCGATAAGTCATCAGTAATAATCACACCTGTAAAATTTAACTTATTTCGAAGTAGGTTATGAATATTAGCCGAAAGTGTAGCTGGATTTTCAGAGTCGATACTTTTAACTATATTATGACTAACCAAAATTGCTTCAGCACCCGCCTCAATACCTGCTTCAAATGGTGGTAATGAATCACTTAAAAGTGTTTCGTATGGACGTTCATCAATCGCTTGATTTGTATGTGTATCAATATTATCACCATAACCTGGAAAATGTTTTAAAGTATAAGAGACTTTACTGTTTTTACTAGCCTCGATTACTGTTTTAGCAAATTCACTCGTTTTTTCAGTATCTAGGCCAATCGTACGATCATAAATATAACTGCTAGGATCGGTTGCTACATCGACAACTGGCGCTAAATTAACATTTATACCTAAACCCTGCAATAAATTACTTTTATTAACCGTATCTTTTTTTATTAAATCAAATCCACCTTCTTTATATAATTCCTGTGACGATTTAAATGGGGCACTAGCTAAATTAGGATTAGAACTTACCCTAACAACACTTCCACCCTCCTCATCGACTGCAATAAGTAAAGGTATCTTGGAATTATCTTGAAATTCTTTAATCATACTTACTACTTCTGATCTAGTTTTAGACTCAAAATCACGTTTGAATAATAAATAACCACCAAATTGATATTTTTGTAAGTCATTTATCTTATTTTTATCTGGTACTCTAACTAATAAAATTTGACCTATTTTTTCATCTAAACTCATCGTATCTAATTTCATTTCCGCCATTTTATAGAATTTACTAAAAATACCATTATCGGATAATTTTGTTTCTAAAGGCGTACTATCAACAGTATAACTAACTATTGAAATATTTTGATTTTGAACATTCTTATCCAACACACCTGTATACTCTAATACTACTGTTTCTCCAGGTGTTAAGTCAAAATCATTGACACTATCAAACGTATAAATTAAATTACTACCATCTTTTACCGTAATTGAATCATTGGATACTGATAATACTGTCGCTTTTAAATAATTTGTTTGTATATCTTCTTTTTTATTTTCTTCTTTATTTCGAACTATAAATAAATAGATTAATACAAGCACAACCACCAAAAATATAATAACAAATAATAATTTACGTTTTTTATCCATATATAACCTCTTTCCTTCAATAAAGTATATGAATTAAAATTACAAATTATCAACATTATTATGTAATGCTCTATTAATTCCATTGCCAATTATATCACTTAATTTTTCAATTTCAAAATCGACTTCTTTAGGAGTAACCATCAAATTATAACCAATAGGAGTTAAAACCTCAAAAATCAATTGTTTTACTTCTTCTTCAGTTAAGCTTCCAACCATTCCAAATAATTCTTGCTTAAATTCTTCATCAACTTGAATATCTTTTTTTAAATAATTGACATTGCCACTAGTAAGACGATTACTAGGTTTATTGATATTTTCTTTGGTATAAGAAATATGCTTATACATATAGTTTATTGTATCACTGACAATCGTAACAGCATCGACGACAGTTGGCACCCCAATTGCGATAACTTTTTTCCCAAGCGTTTCAAACGAAATTTCTTTTCTTTTATTACCAATACCACTACCTGGATGAATACCAGTATCAGTAATTTGAATAGTTCGATTAACTCTTTCAATCGATTGGCTCGCTAAAGCATCGATAGCAATAACAAAATCAGGATTAACTGTTTTGATAACTCCTGTTATAAGTTCACTAGTTTCAATACCAGTTTGCCCCATAACACCAGGCATCATCGCAAAGACACGCCTAAATCCTTTCTCCATATTACCATATAAAAATAAATGATTAGTAACCAAAATATTATTGATTGTAAGAGGTCCTAAAGCATCAGGCGTCGATTTATCATTACCAAGACCAATAATAAAGCAAGAAGCATTATCACTAATTTTTAATTTTGCCAATAATTTTTTCAACTCATCACTTAATATTTTTTTTACCTTCTCTTTATTATTATAATCCGTTATATCGTTAAATTCAATAGTAATATAATTACCAATTTTTTTATTTATAATCTTACTACCACTATCGTTAACATAAACATTAGTAACTTTAATATCGCCATATTCTTCTATCTTGCTATCGATTCCTTCGATTTTTTTAGAACCGATAGTATCAATCGCTAAATCTGTTCGTAATTGATAGCGACTTAAATCTATTTCATGATTCATCATATCACCCATTAATATTGTGAGTAATTTTAACATTTTTATTTTATTTTATAATATATTTATAATAAAAAGATTTATTTTTATTGCATTTTTGCTGAAATTTTGTTAAAATTAAAGTACTTGATTTAACTGGGAGGTGAAATTATGGCAAACATGAAAAACGCAAAAAAGAAAATTAAAGTTATCGCCAAAGAAACTGTAAGTAATAATAACTACGAAGCTACTATGAAAACTGCTATGAAAAAAGTAGAAAGAGCCGTTAGTGCTAACGATAAAGAAAAAGCTAATGAAAGTCTAAAAACTGCTATCAAAGCAATCGATAAAGCTGCTTCTAAAGGAGTTGCTACTAAAAACTTTGTTGCTCGTAATAAATCTCGTTTAACAAAAAAAGTTAATGCTATGGAATAATCAATTCGTTGGAATTGATTTTTTATTTACATATTTAAATAAATTATCGAAAATTATTTATAGATTATAATTCTTTTTTTTATAATTTTTGATATAATGATAATGGTGAACACGATATGAAAAAACTAATAGCCATTTTAATTACAGTGGGAATTGCTGTTTTAATTTATACATATAAAAATGAAATTTTTGAATATGTTGTTTTAAACTATATTTATAAAGAAGAATTCACAGTTGGAAATTCTAATGAATATAAATTAAATTATAATTATAATTTTGTAAAGCAAACAGATAATTATAAACCACAAAATAAAAATGACATTCTAAATATTATTTTTAGTGGCTTAAATAATGGATGGGATGAATTTAGTTATTTTTGTACAGTTGATTATGCTGAATGTATTGAAGATTCTAAAAATATTACTAATGATCAAACAACTGTTTCTTATATGAATAATTTTATTCATCCATATAATAGTTTTAGTAGTGTTAAAATTAGTATCAATAATTTAGGTAAAGTAACAATTAAAGTTAATAAATTATATAGTGAAGAAGAAATAAATATAATTAATCAAAAAGTTGATGAAATCTATAATTCGATAATTACTCCTAATATGAATGAAACCGATAAAATAAAAGCCATTCACGATTATATTATAAATAATGCTATTTATGATAGTGATAAAGCCGATAATCTTAATAATGAAAATTATATTTCCAAATATAAATCGCAAACAGCTTATGGACCTTTAATTGAAGGTTATGGAATTTGTGGAGGATATAGTGATGCTATGGCCATATTTTTAAATAAAATGGGCATTCCAAATTATAAAGTATCAAGTGATAACCATGTTTGGAATTTAGTTTATTTAAATGGTAGTTGGCTACACCTCGATTTAACTTGGGATGATCCAGTTGTTAATACCAAAGAAAATTTATTACTACATAATTTTTTCTTAATTACATCCGATGAATTAAAACAAAAAAATACTGGACAACATATTTATGATACAAATGTTTTTATAGAAGCAAAATAAAATTCTCAAAATAAAATTTGAGAATTTTTTATACATTATAAATAATCTTTATATTTTTTAAATTCACTACTATCTTCTAAATCAGTTTTAGATAATTGTTCAAACAATTTCTTTTGATCTCTCGATAATTTTTTTGGAATTATAACTTTTAATAATACATACATATCGCCTTTTCGACCAGTTTGAACATCTTCGACACCTTTTCCTTTTAAACGATGTTTATCACCATTTTGACTACCATCAGGAATAACTAATTTTACATTTCCATAAAGTGTTGGAATATCTTTTTTACAACCTAAAGTAGCTTCAGTTATCGTAAGTGGCAATGTCAAATAAATATCATTATCATCTCTTTCATAAAGTGGATGAGATTTAACATTAAATTCCAAATATAAATCGCCATTTGGACCACCATTATAACCAGCTTCACCTTTACCTGCTAATCTAAGTTGATTTCCAGTGTCGACACCAGCCGGTATTTTTACTTCTATATCTTTATTTTTTCTAATCCTACCTGTACCACGACATTTAGAACAGGTGCTTTCAAAAATTTTTCCTTTTCCTTGGCAAGTAGAACAAGTAGTACGTGTCATAAAGGTACCTAATAAAGTACGTTGTTCCGAAGTAACTTGACCGCTACCATGACAAGTTGGGCATGTTTTCTCACCATGACCACCTGCTCCAGAACAACTATCACATTCTTCATTAACGTCTAAATTAATAGTCTTTTTACAGCCAAATACGGCTTCTTCAAAAGTTAAATTGATGCGCATTACCGAATCGCGACCTTTAGCTTTACGATTTTGACTTGACGATCTACTACCACCGCCAAAACCAAAACCTGAACCAAATAAATCGCCAAAAATATCAGAAAAATCAAAACCTGAAAAATCGAAGCCGCCACCACCCATGCCGTTATTATCAAAGGCTGCATGACCAAATTGATCATATTGTTTTCTTTTTGATTCATCGGATAAAACAGCATAAGCTTCTTGTGCTTCTTTAAATTTTTCAGCCGCATCCGGTTCTTTAGAAACATCGGGATGATATTTTTTTGCTAATTTACGAAAAGCACTTTTTATTTCATCTTGTGAAGCGCTTTTAGAAACGCCAAGCACTTCATAATAATCTCTTTTATTCATAAAACTTACTCCTTTCTATTACCTTAAACTAATTCTTTTAAAGCCTGAAGTTTTTCAGCAAACATATCCAAAGCCTTTTGAATTGGAGTACTAGTTGTCATATCAACACCAGTACGTTTTAAAATATTAAGTGGATAATCGCAACAACCACTACTTAAAAATTCTAAATATTTATCTCTAGCGCCTGATATACCCTTTATAATATCACTTGCAATCGCAATTGCTGCTGATATACCTGTTGCATACTTATAAACATAAAAACTTGTATAAAAATGTGGTATTCTTTTCCATTCATGTTTTATTAAATCATCACTTACCATATTATCACCAAAATATAATTTATTTAATTCATAATAAGTAGTATTAAATTCTTCATCAGTAAGTGGTATATTTTTCGCTTCTTTATCATGCATTAACATTTCAAACTCCGCAAACATAGTTTGCCTATATAAAGTAGATTTTATTTGATCTAAAAATTCATTTAAATATAATATTTTTTCTTCTTTCGTTTGCGCATTTTTATATAAATAATCGTTCAACAAAATTTCATTAACTGTCGAGGCAATTTCCGCTAAAAATATAGAATAATCGTGATAAATAAAATCTTGATGCATTCGTGAATAATAAGAATGCATTGAATGACCTAATTCATGAGCCATTGCACTAACCGAATCAATCGTATTATTGTAATTTAATAAAACATAAGGATACGTATCATAACAACCCCAACTATAAGCGCCTGATTTTTTACCTACATTAGGATAAACATCGATCCAACGCTCATCGAAAGCTTTTTGTAAATCATTTAAATATTGTTCACCTAACGGTTTTAAGGCTTCAAATACTATTTTTTTACCTTCAGCAAATGGAATATCACGTGGAACATCACTACATAAATCCACATAGACATCATACATATGTAATTCATCAACACCTAATAACTTTTTCCTTAAATTTACATAATCATACATTTTATCTAAATTTTTATGAACAGTATCAATTAAATTATGATAAACATCAATACTAATATTATCTTGAAATAAACTCATTTCTAGTGGACTAGAATATTTTTTTACATTGCTATTAAAGAAATTTTCTTTAATTTGGCCTTTATAAGTTGAAGCAACCGTATTTTTAATACTTTCCCAATAATGATACATATTTTCAAAAGCATTCTTTCTAACATCACGATTTTTACTAGTCATATACTTTATATAATTACTATTAGTTAATTCTACCTTTTGACCGTCTTCATCTATAATATAACCTAGATGTATATCCGAATTATCTAAATTGTAAAATACTTCCGCACAATTACCAAAAGCATTATTAGCCTTTGTAACAACTTCTTCTAATTCAGTAGACAATGTATGTTCTTTAAAACGAAAAGTCTTTTCTAAATCAAAGCGATATAAAGATAATTTTGGTTCTTCATAAATTAATTTTTCAACATACTTAAAATCTTTTTCTAACATTTCTGGTAAAATAAATGATAACTTAGTAGACATATTTTCATATAATTTATCAATACTCATTTTCAAAGTTTGATTAACAGTATCTTTAGTATCACTATCACATAACATATGTGAATATACATATAATTTTAAAATTTTACGATTATAATTATTTAATAATTCATATACTTGATATAAATTAGTGCCACTAATCATAATTTTACCTTTATAAGCCATAATTTTATCGCTTAATTCTTCTACTTCTAAAATAGCATCTTCAATTGCTTGTTTACTATCGAATATTTTTTCAATATCCCATTTATATTCATTACTAATTTCACTGCGATTTTTTTCTTGTTCCATTTTTTCTCCTTATAGTAGTGCTAAAGTTCTAGTCTCCTAGAACTTTACAACACATAATATTTTATTTTTCTTCGTATTCAGCATCTCTTACATTATCATCTTTTGAAGAGTTATCTTCTGAAGTTGTCGATTCTTGCGAAGCACTATTTGCTTTAGCAGCCTCTTCATATACTTTAGCACCTAAAGACATAGCTGATTCATTTAATTTTTCTTTTTTAGCCTTAATATCTTCTAAATCATTCTTTTCTAAAGCTTCACGTAATTCTTTAATTTCATTTTCAGCCTTTTCTTTATCTGAACTACTTACTTTATCTCCCAAATCTTTAATTGATCTTTCAGTAGCAAAAATTAATTGTTCTGATTCGTTTCTTAAATCAGCCTCTTCTTTTCTCTTTTCATCGGCTTCTTTATTAGCCTCGGCTTCTTTTACCATTTTATCGATTTCTTCATCAGATAAACCAGTTGAAGAAGTAATCGTAATAGATTGTTCTTTGTTTGTTCCTAAATCTTTAGCCTTAACATTAACGATACCATTAGCATCGATATCAAATGTAACTTCAATTTGTGGAACACCTCTAGGTGCTGGTGGAATATTAGTTAATTGGAAACGACCTAATGTTTTGTTATCGCTAGCCATACTTCTCTCACCTTGTAGAACATGAATATCTACAGCAGGTTGATTATCAGCAGCCGTTGAGAATACTTGACTCTTACTAGTTGGAATAGTTGTATTTCTTGGAATTAATACAGTCATAACGCCACCTAATGTTTCAATACCAAGTGAAAGTGGTGTTACATCTAGTAAGACAATATCGTTAACCTCTCCTTGAAGAACGCCACCTTGAATAGCTGCCCCCATAGCAACAACTTCATCTGGATTGACACCTTTAGAAGGTTCTTTACCTAATTCATCTTTTATTAATTCTTGAACTCTTGGAATACGAGTTGAACCACCAACTAATAATACTTTATCGATATCTGATTTAGATAATCCAGCATCTTTCATTGCTTTTCTAACTGGTTCTAGAGTTGAGTCAACTAAATCACGAGTTAAATCTTCAAATTTTGCTCTTGTAATATCCATCTCAAAACTAATAGGTGCACCATCAACTTGTGCAATAAATGGTAATGAAACTTGTGTTGTTGTCATATTACTTAAATCTTTTTTAGCTTGTTCTGCTGATTCCTTAATACGTTGCATTGCCATTTTATCATCTTTAAGATTTACACCTTCTTGTTTATCGATTTCACTAACAATATAATCAACTAATTTATTATCGAAATCATCACCACCTAAATGGTTATTTCCACTTGTAGCTAAAACTTCGAATACACCATCACCAAGTTCTAGAATAGAAACATCGAATGTTCCTCCACCTAAATCGTAAACAAGAATTTTCTCATTTTTATCTTGTTTATCAAGACCATACGCTAAAGCGGCAGCTGTTGGTTCATTAATAATTCTTTTAACATCCAAACCTGCAATTTTTCCAGCATTTTTAGTTGCTTGTCTTTGTGCAACATTGAAATAAG